>NZ_BMJQ01000006.1:300000-383774 GCF_014643535.1 Aliidongia dinghuensis
GG
The DNA here is from genome assembly GCF_014643535.1 of Aliidongia dinghuensis. Lineage (NCBI taxonomy): Bacteria > Pseudomonadati > Pseudomonadota > Alphaproteobacteria > Rhodospirillales > Dongiaceae > Aliidongia > Aliidongia dinghuensis. The sequence goes on from NZ_BMJQ01000006.1 coordinate 300,003, forward strand.
GAAAATGCTGATCCGCACGGCAGGCATCCCGTCAGTGATGAAAAAGAATTTCGCGCACGGCATCGTCGGCCGGAGCAATATATTCCTCTGCATGTGGCGCCAGTTCGCCGGGCGGGAACGGCATTCCCGCAATCGTGACGACGAACCCGACGTGTCCTATTTTGGGAAAATCGATCCAGACGCGCTGGAATTTCTCGACCGGCATGGTGCGATTGCCGAATGCCGGGTCGGCCAGCAATACTTTGTCACCAAGTGTGCCACGAAATACCACGAAATGATTGTAGCCGATCGGGCTGATGGGCACGATGACCGGCGCCATGGTGACCAAATCCGAGAAATCGAGGCCGCCATAGCCGATGCCGCGATAGCCGCGCCCGTCGACGTAGCGTTTCATGTCGAGCAGCGAGAAACCCTCGCGGGCACGCACGAGCTCGGGATGCTCGATATATTCCTTGCGACGGATGAGGCCGGCGGCAACCTCGCGCTCAGTGACCGGGTCGCCGAATTGATAGCGCAGGATGGTAGCCAGCGCCGCCGCCCCGCAGCTCAGGTCGAACTTCTGGACGACCGCACTCTGCTGCCGCATCTCGAGGACGGAACGGACCGGCCCCTGGCCGATCTCCTGTGCGGCAGCCGTGCCGGCGAGCAAGCTCAGGCCGACACCCAGGATCGCCCGAAGGATGGATCGCGCGCCCGAAACTAGGCGCGCGCCGACCGACGCGGGCTGCCTATCGATTGATATTTGCGCCGTCCCGTTCATCTCAGGCTCGAAATCCCGCTGCTCACTTCTTTTGGGCGCCGAGGCCCTTGGGGAGGTATTGAGGCAGATCAAGCGCAAGCATCATACACACACAAGGCGCGATCGGATGGGCGTCTTTGAAAAAAATGCGCCCCGCACGAGGGGAGTGCGGGGCGCGAGGGGGGTTAGCATTTCTCGCGGGCTGACCTTACGGGCTGGTCAGAACGGCCTGCAGTTGGCTGACCGCCGCTGCACCGCCGCCGAGCCCCAGCGATGCGCCGATCGAAGTGGCTTCGGCCGCCGCATAGGCCGAGGAGCCGATGACCTGGGTGATCGCCGTGGCGACAGTGCCGGCCGACAGCGTGCCGAAGGCGCCGCCCAGGCCGACGACGATGGAGGTCGCACCGGCGGTGACGTTGTCCATCTGGCTGTCGTTCAGCTGGGCTGGCTGGGCGTTGGCGGCGCCCGCCGCGAGCAGCAGCGCACCGGCGGCGACGAGGGAGTGAAATTTCGTGATCATGTTGCGATGTCCTTATCGGTGAGCATCGTCGTCGGAGACGACGTGTCGTTGTGGGTCTCGACTTGCACCGGCGTCAGTTCGACGAGGTCGACGAGAACGTGACCATCGCCGTGCCCTTGTTCAGGGTGACGGAGCCGAACGTGTCCATGATGACGACCGGGGTCTGCACGATGCTGGCGATGAGCGCCGTGTCGGCGAGTGCGTTGAGCGAGCCGGCCGCGGAAGCTGCCAGTGTCACGAGAATGCCGCCGGCCGCGCCGGCCGTGACCTCGTCCATCTGCGCGGCGCTCAGGGCCTGAGGCTGACCGGCGAGCGCGACGCCGGACAGGAACGGCAAGACCGCGGCAGCAGCAAAGAGCTTCTTCATGATGATCTTCCTCATTTCAGGGTTGATACTTTCACTCACCAAGTAATGCCCGGTTATCCGGCGGAGTTTTGCTTGGGCATTACAGAGGCAGGAAAAAAGTGCCGCCGGCAACGTAAGTGAAGCTGACACTGGCCTGCGCCGTCGGACTCGAGACGCTGCCGCCAACCGTGGTGTTGACCAGCGGATAGCCGTTGACCGAGCCACTCGTCGTCGCCTGTGTCGCGGTCTGGCCAGTATTGGAGGTCGCGGAGGCCGTGCCGCCGATCGCCCCGCTTTCCACGAAGCCACCGCCGGTGAGCGGCGTGTAGGATGTGGATCCGCCCGCATTGGTCTGCGCTTCCGCGTAGAGACTGCCGAGGGCGACGGCGGCGCTGAGCTGATTCAGCGTGACGCCCGCCGTGACGCCATCGAGTTCGGCGTTGCTCAGCGAGCGCGGTTGGGCCATGGCAACCTGACCGAATGCCAGCGACGAAATCATGGCCACCGCCGCCGGAACCGTGCGTAAAGGTCGTTGCATCATTCTGTCTCCCTTCGGTCACCCAATTCCGGGCGCTGTCGGGCACTCGCGGCTCAGCCCAAGAGATAATCTTGATATACTGAGAATGCGCCGGTGAATTATTGAGCCGTTTTCGCTGGGGTCTGCTCAATCCCTGCGACACATAATACATTGCACGGCGATTTTCAGATGAGAAGCCAAGTTAGACACTGACAGTATTAGGCCGTCAGTGGTTGCCCGTAGGGGAATTGTTGTACTGTCGAGTTAACTCAAGTTAATGACAGAGGGAGAGTCCCCCCGCATCATGGCGGCGAGCACATCGAACCAGCCTTGAGTTCTCCGAGCCGTGGCCCCCAACGCCATCCCGCCCGGGGGACCGGTTATGGGAGGGGGGATCATGGCCCGACTTGGCGAAAGCGCAGGCCATCGCGCCTATATTGTCGACGGCGACGAGAGCCATCGCGCGCACTGCGCCGACCAGCTCGCAACGCTCGGCATATCGACGCGCAGCTTCGCGAGCGGCACGGCCTTTCTGGAGGCACTGCCCCGGCTGGCACCGGGTGGCGTTCTCGTCGACGACGTCCTGCTCGACATGGCCGGCATGGTGCTGATCCGCCGGATCAACGGCCTGAGCGCCCGCTTCCCGGCTGCGCTCATGTCGGGCCAGTCGGATCTGCCCACGGCGATCGCCGCCATCCAGGCCGGGGCTGTGGATCTGGTGCAAAAGCCGATCTCGGAAGAGGCGCTCGCCGCCTGTATCGAAAACCTGCAGGCCCACCTGATGCCGGAACCGGAGCCGCTTGAGCCGATCGAGAGCGCGGACGAGCGCCTGGCGCGCCTGACGCCGCGGGAGCTCGCGGTGCTTGACGGGATCGTCGCCGGCTTGCCGAACAAGAAGATCGCGCTGCAGCTCGGCATCAGCCCGCGCACGGTCGAGACCTATCGGGTGCGCATCAAGCACAAGCTGCAGGCCAACAGCCTGCCGCAGCTCGTCAAGCTGGCGCTCGCCGCAAGACCCGCCGGCGCATCACGGCCGACGCCCAGCCGCGCGGCCCCGGCAACAGGGCATCAAGCGAGCGGACACCAAGCGATCTGAGCGGAAGACGGCGGGTTGCGAGGGGCCCTGCCCCCAACGCGGCGAGATCGCGTCACGACGAGGCCCCCCGAAATGCTGACCCTGTTGCTCATTTTGTTGACCTGGTGCGGGCTCGCCGGCATCGCGGCCGTCGTCTATGCCCTTTGGGCGGGCAGGTTCGGCTCGATCTTCGCGGAACGCACCATCGACGGCCGGACCGCACCGGAACGACGGAGCACCGTCACCAAGCCATGGTGCGGTCCCGACCGACGGGCATAATTCTACCGCCATAACGTCCAAAGACCGCGAACGAAGCCGCGCTGCGATCGGCTCACCTCCAAAGGTGCTGCCGCTTCCCGGCTATCGACCCGACATCCCGCTCGTGGCATCATTATCAGACGATGTTTCAGTCCGACGCCGCGCCCCGCCGGGGCCGACGGCCGTGCGCGGCATATTTCGTGCGTAGCTTTCCGGCAATCATCGCATTTTGCGGAGATTGGCATGAACAGCATGTTCCGGCGCTTTTTTCCGCCGGTCTCGAGACGATCGAGAGTCCAAGGTTCCGCCCGCTGCGGCATTTTCGTTGTCCCATTTCTTTGCGTCATTGCGGGCTGCCAGACGAATCCCCCCAGCACATCGATTGGGGGCACGTCGATCGCGAGCGCCGATGGGCCGGCCCGGGTGCATCCGCTCGCCGAGGACCAGCTCGACGGCATCACGGCCGCCGGCCTTACGCTCGTGCCGAGGGCCAGCGCCATCGCCTTCGGCGCCAACGCGGTCGCGTCGGAGGCGATCGAGGCGCGGACGGCCGAAGGCCAGGTCCTGAAAGTCCGCTGGGCCAAACCGGTGCGCGGCATCGAATGGGCCGCCGACGTCGAGACCTTCAATGGCGTGATCGGCCTCGCCCATGCGGGCGCCTCCGCCTCGGGCAGCGGTGGCGCCGACTGCAACGCGCAGATTGAAGTCCAGGCGGATTACGTCCAGTCGCTCAACTCGAAAACGACGACAGGGACCATCGCAATCTGCAACTGCACCGCCCTCGGCATCGCACTGCTGAAATAGAGACACAACCTATTCGAACAGGCCGCAGCAATTTCCAGTTGTTTCGGCGATTTTCTTCGAATCAATTCAGTACTGAGTTGCAGTAGAATACCCTACGTATTTTTCCGGATTTTGATATACTGTAATTTGACTGATAATTGACATCGCGACCAAGAAGCGAACCGGACGGAAAGACCATTCGGATCCGAAGCTGCGGATCCGGCAGGCACGCATGTTTGCGATCGGGGACCGCTCGCTCGTGGTTTCCTGTCGCGCGGTTTCCTGTCGCGCGGTTTCCCGGCCGCGCGGTTCCCGGTTGCGGGGGGCTCTGATCTTGAGGCTGGTTGAGCGTCTTGGTTGGGCAGGTCGCCCTATTGGTACCTTGACGGCCTCCGCGGACACCCAGGCATTCAGCCGGTGTCTTCCGGAGGCCACAGGCATCGCCGATGCTGCAGCCGCACCTTCGCATCCTGCCCCACCGCCCGTAGGAAGGCGTGTCATGCCGAAGCCATCTTGCGGCGCGCAGCAGTTTTTGCAGTCCCGCGCCATAAAAGCGGCAGAGAAAGAGTTGGTCGTCGACACGCCGGCACGGCAGTCGCTCCTGGCCGCGGGCGCCGCGACGAAGCTGTTGCGCACGCATGCGGAGATCTACCGCCAGGGGCAGCGGCTCCAGGATGCCTTCCTCGTTCTCGCCGGATGGGTGGCGCTCGAGATGACGCTGGAGAATGCGGCCCGCCATATTTTCGATCTGGCATTGCCGGGCGATCTCTTGGGTGGATGGCCGGGGCACGAGACCATCTCCGACCATTCTGCGGAATGCCTGACCGAGACGACGCTGTGCGTCATTTCTCCGGCCAACCTATGGCAGCTGGGGGACGCCAACCGGTCGATGTTCGCCAAGATGGCCGACATCCAGTCGATCCGGCTCGGCCGCGCGCATGATCACATCCTGAACATCGCCTGCCGGCCGGCACGCAGTCGCCTTGCGCATTTTGTCGTCGCCGTCTTCCACCGGCTGCGCGGGCGCCTGCCCGACCGGGACGGCGACCGTATGCCACTGCCGCTGAGCCAGGTCCAGCTCGCAGACGCGCTGGCGATAACCCATGTCCATACCTGTCGGCTGCTGCGGCGGTTTCGCGAGGAGGGCATCCTGCGCTTGAGTGCCGGGACCTTGGAAATCCTCGATCACGCCACCCTCATCCACGAGGCCGATTTCGACCCGTCGACGGCCGCGGCGACGCCGATCATCCGCATGGAAGCCGTCCGGGCGAGCTAGGAGCCGCATCGGAACGAGCGGAATCGCTTGGCGATCCGCTCATCCCGTGAATCCGTCTCTAATCAAATAGTTAGAGCGCGGACGCCGCGGGGCCGCATCAGTACCATGTCAGGCCGACGGGCAGCGGCACGATCGCATGCGGTGTCTGCATGGGGATCGACACGCCTGTGACGGGCGTCCCCGAGCCACCCCCCTCCGGCGAGGGCAAGCGGAACGGGAGTGGGTCGAGCACCGGAGAGAACGGCGGTTCGGGAGACGTGAAGCCGGCAAAGGCACCTGCCGTCACGCCATCGAGCGCGTTTGCGTCGAGCACCGCGCGATCGCCGGCGCGCGCGGCGCCGGCAATGGCCGCCAGGGCAACGACGGCCGCCAGGAATTTGATCGACATGATGCGCCTCGTCAGAATTGTTCGCTGCTGCGTTCGAACGCGACCGATCCGATGTCGCGCCCACGGCCGCGCCCCGGATATCCCGCGCGCGGTGATTCGGCGGCCGCGGTGAGGGAGCCGCCGGCCGCTTCCGGGAGTGCCGTGAGGCAATGCGGCCGGCGGCCGGCGTCGGCACTCGCGCCCACGCCTATGCTTGCGCCGGGTTCTCTTGTCGCCGTCGCGCCGAGCGATGGTGGAAGGGACATATCCATCCCCGCCGCGCGCGGCCCGCTCCCGCCGTTCGCATTCATATCGTTCGTACCGGCAAGGACCGCGCCCACGAACGCCCCCTGCAGCGCCAGCGTGGCCGCGAACATCGGCACGAACAGCTTGTTCAGCATTTCGACAAACTCTGTCATCTCGGCGAAATTCGGCCAATTGTCGACGCCGAGCAAAGGAATATGGTCGGGAATTTCTTGGAAGAATTCCCCCACAACTCTTACGTTTTTACTCTATATTAAAATGCAGCAGCCCAGAATTCTGGATATTGCTTACGTGTTGGCGCGTCAGCATGGCCTGCTCGACGAGCGAGGGGCGGCATCCAGAAGTTGCTTGCCTGCCGGCGGCGCGGGCCCGACCATGGCGCCATGCCGAGCCATGACCCGACGAAAGCCAGTGAAGAGTTCTTCCAGGACGCGTCGGCGATCCATCGCCGGGCCATGCAGTCGCTGTTCGACCGGCTCGACCGCCTGTGCGAAGGGGCGATCGCCGTCGACCGGCACGCGCGGGTCGTCTGGGTCAACGAGAAATACGCGACGCTCCTGGGCCTGCCCAGCGCCGAGGCGCCGGTCGGGCGCGACGTCGAGGAGATCATCCCGAACAGCCTGATGCGCCAGGTGGTGCAGACCGGCCAGCCGATCCTGCTCGACATCATGGAGTTCGGCAGTCAGCCCCTGGTCGTGACGCGCATGCCGCTCGAGGACGAGGCCGGCCGGGTGATCGGCGCCGTGGGCTTCGTGCTCTACGACCGGATCCATGCGCTGAAGCCCATGGTCGCGAAATTCATGCAGTTGCAGAACGAGCTGGCCGAGGCGCGCCGGCGGCTGGCAGCCGAGCGCCGGCCGCGCTATTCGCTCGCCGACTATATCGGCAACAGTCCGGCCGTGCTGGAGGTGAAGCGGCTCGCCCGGCGCGCGGCCCAGCAGGACGCGACCGTGCTCCTGACCGGCGAGACCGGCACCGGCAAGGAACTGCTCGCCCAGGCGATCCACGGCTCGTCGCTGCGCAAGGACAAGCCGTTCGTCGCGGTCAATGTCGCGGCCGTGCCCGAGGCGCTGCTCGAGGCCGAATTCTTCGGCACGGCACCCGGCGCCTACACCGGCGCCGACCGCAAGGGACGCGACGGCAAGCTCAAGGTCGCCGACGGCGGCACGCTGTTCCTGGACGAGATCGGCGACATGCCGCTCGACGTGCAGGCGAAGCTCTTGCGCGCGCTCCAGGAGCAGGAGATCGAGCCGCTCGGCGCCAACAAGGTGATCCGGATCGACGTCCGGATCATCGCGGCAACCCATGTCGACCTCGAACGGCTGGTCGAGCAGGGCCGCTTCCGCCCCGACCTCTACTACCGGCTCGACGTGCTCCGCATCGAGCTGCCGCCGCTGCGCCTGATCAAGCCGGACCTCGAAGCGCTGTGCGAGACCTTCCTCGACCAGATCGCTGCCCGGACCGGCACGGCCGTGCGAAGCATCTCGCCCGGTGGGCTGGTCGCCCTCTCGGGGCACCATTGGCCCGGCAATATGCGGGAATTGCGCAACACCATGGAGCGCGCCGCCGCCCTCTCCGACAACCAGCTGCTGACGGAGGAGGACTTCCGCGGCATCCTGCCGAAGCAGGCCGACGGGGCGGCCCCGCCGGCATCCCTGCCGTCCTACGACGAGGCGCTCGCCCTGTTCGAGCGCACAACGCTCTCCACCGCGCTTGCCGCGGCGGGCGGCAAGGCCGCCGAGGCGGCGAAGCTGCTCGGCATGTCCCGGGCGAATTTCTACAAGAAGCTGGCCAAGCTCGGCCTGTCTCAATATTGAGACTGTCGTCTCGCACATGAGACGGCAGAACTGCAACGGCGTCCCCGGCGCAAGAGGCCGTTTACCGTTCCGGGGTGTCTCCGTTTCGAGACCGAACGGCCACTTATGCTCGCCGCTCATGCCTGCCCGTCGAGAATTGTCGCGCGATATCAAAGCACTATAACCACTTGGCGCACCCTTTGCCTTGGCGGCGATACGCTCCCGGAGACGGGAGGACAAGGTCTGCCGTCAAGCGCGGATCCGAGGAACTGGGAGGAGATCAACGTGAGCCTCGTCATTTGCCTGGCGGCCCTCGCCTTTCTGATGTTCGTCGCCTATCGAGGCTACAGCGTCATCCTGTTCGCGCCCGTCGCGGCACTGGGCGCCGTCCTCCTGACCGATCCCTCGGCCGTGGCGCCGATCTTCACCGGCCTGTTCATGGAAAAGATGGTCGGGTTCGTGAAGCTCTATTTCCCGGTCTTCCTGCTCGGCGCCGTGTTCGGCAAGGTGATCGAACTATCGGGCTTCTCGCAATCGATCGTCTCGTCGGTCATCAGCCTCGTCGGCCGCTCGCGCGCCATGCTGTCGATCGTGCTGGTCTGCGCCGTCTTGACCTACGGCGGCGTCTCGCTGTTCGTCGTGGTGTTCGCGGTTTATCCCTTCGCCGCCGAGATGTTCCGCCAGAGCGACATCCCGAAGCGCCTCATCCCCGGCACCATCGCGCTCGGATCCTTCAGCTTCACCATGGATTCGCTGCCCGGCACGCCGCAGATCCAGAACATCATCCCGACCACCTTTTTCAAGACCAACACCTGGGCGGCGCCGACGCTGGGCGTCATCGGCACGCTGTTCATCCTGGGCGCAGGCTTGAGCTATCTCGAATGGCGCCGCCGCGCCGCGGTCCGCGCCGGCGAGGGCTACGGCACCGGCCACACCAACGAGCCGGAGGCACTGCCCCAGGAACGGCTCGCCAACCCCGCCTTGGCCATCCTGCCGCTCATCGCGGTCGGCCTCTTCAACAAGCAGTTCACCGACTTCATCCCGCATGCGTATGGCGCGTCGGCCGACGTGACGCTGACGCCGGGCGCCCATCCGGTGACGCAGCAGGTCTCGCAGGTGACGGCGATCTGGGCCGTCGAAGGGGCGCTCCTCATCGGCATCCTGCTCGTGCTCGCAACTGCCTATCGCCAGGTGGCCGGGCGCTTCGCCGAGGGCAGCAAGGCGGCGGTCGCGGGCGCGCTGCTCGCCGCCATGAACACGGCGTCGGAATACGGCTTCGGCGCGGTCATCGCGGCGCTCCCGGGCTTCCTTGCGATCTCGGACGCGCTGAAGGCGATCCCGAACCCGCTCGTCAACGAGGCGATCTCCGTCACCTCGCTCGCCGGCATCACCGGGTCGGCCTCGGGCGGCATGAGCATCGCGCTCGCCGCCATGTCGGAGCAGTTCATCGCCGCAGCGCAAGCGGCCCATATCCCGATGGAAGTGCTGCACCGCGTCGCCTCCATGGCGTCGGGCGGCATGGATACGCTGCCGCACAACGGCGCCGTCATCACGCTGCTGGCGGTCACCGGCCTGACGCATCGCCAGTCCTACAAGGACATCTTCGCCGTCACCTGCTTGAAGACGATGGCCGTCTTCGTCGTGATCCTGACCTACTATGTGACCGGCATCGTCTGACCAACTGAACCATAAACAGATCGGGCGACGGCCCGACGAGGGGAGGCATCCATGCACAGGCCCATCCATCCCCTGTTGCCGGCGCTGCGCGGCGCGGATCGCGGCAAGCTCGTCGCCGCCCATGACGCGGTGCGCCTCATCCGCGATGGCGACACGATCGCGACCGGCGGCTTCGTCGGCATCGGCTTTGCCGAAGGCATCGCGATCGCCCTCGAGGAGCTCTATCTCTCGACCGAGGAGCATCACCTCCAGGCAACCGGCAAGCCCAAGAACCTGACGCTCGTCTATGCCGCGGGCCAGGGCGACGGCAAGGAGCGCGGCCTCAACCATTGGGGCCACGAGGGGCTGGTCAGGCGGGTGATCGGCGGCCATTGGGGGCTGGTGCCGCAGCTGCAGCGCCTCGCCATCTCGAACCAGATCGAGGCCTACAACCTGCCGCAAGGCGTCATCTCGCACCTGTTCCGCGATATTGCGGCGCACCGACCGGGGCACCTGACGCGGGTCGGCCTCGGCACCTTCGTCGACCCGCGCTTCGGCGGCGGCAAGATGAACGAGCGGACGACCGAGGACCTGGTCGAGCTCGTGAACCTCGGCGGCCAGGAGGCGCTGCTCTACAAATGCTTCCCGATCGACGTCGGCGTCATCCGGGCGACCACGGCCGACCTGCAGGGCAACCTCACCATGGAGCGCGAGGCGTTGACGCTCGAGGTGCTGGCGATCGCCATGGCGGCGCATAATTCCGGCGGCGTGGTCATCGCCCAGGTCGAGCGCATCGCCGACAGCGGCTCACTCAACCCGCGCCAGGTCAAGGTGCCGGGCGTCCTCGTCGATTGCGTGGTGGTGGCGGAGAAGCCGGAACACCATTGGCAGACCTTCGCCGTCGCCTACAACCCGGCCTTCAGCGGCGAGATCAAGGCGCCGCTCGTGGGGGCTGCGGGCCATGCAGCATCCGCCCCGCTCGACGAGCGCAAGATCATCGCCCGGCGCGCCAGTCTCGAGCTGCTGCCGAACAGCGTCGTCAACCTCGGCATCGGCATGCCCGAGGGGGTCGCGACCGTGGCGCATGAGGAAAAGATCATCGACCTGATCACGCTCACGGCCGAGCCGGGCGTGATCGGCGGCATTCCGGCCGGCGGCCTCAATTTCGGCGCCGCCGTCAACACTGAGGCGGTGATCGACCAGCCCTACCAGTTCGATTTCTACGACGGTGGCGGCCTCGACCTCGCCTTCCTGGGCTTGGCGCAAGCCGACCAGGCCGGCAACCTCAACGTCTCGCGCTTCGGCCGCAAGCTCGCCGGCGCCGGCGGCTTCATCAACATCAGCCAGAACGCCAAGAAGGTCGTGTTCGTCGGCACGTTCACCGCGGGCGGCCTGCGCATCGCGATCGAGGACGGTGAGATCCGCATCCTGGCGGAAGGCCGCGACCGCAAGTTCGTGCGCGAGGTCGAGCATCGCACCTTCAGCGGCGCCTATGCCCGCGAGCGGCAGCAGCCGGTCTTCTACGTGACGGAGCGCTGCGTCTTCACGCTCGGCGACGCAGGGCTGGAACTGGTCGAGATCGCGCCGGGCATCGACCTCGAACGGGATATCCTGGCGCACATGGATTTCGTCCCGGGGATGCCGGTGGCGCCGCGCCTCATGGACCCGTACCTCTTCCGCGACGCGCCCATGGGGCTGCGCGAGACGCTGCTCGCCGTGCCGCTCGAAGAGCGCTTCATCTACGACCCGCAGCAGAACCTGTTCTTCATCAATTTCGAGGGGCTGACAGTGCGCACGGCCGCCGAGGTCGAGCGGATCCGGGCGATCGTGGCAGAGCGGATCGAGCCGTTCGGCCACAAGGTCTACGCCGTCGTGAATTACGACAATTGCAGCATCCTGCCGGACGTGCTCGACCTCTATTCCGCGATGGTCAAGGACCTGACGGACCGGTTCTATTCGAACGTCACGCGCTACACGACGAGCGGCTTCCTGCGCGTCAAGCTCGGCGACGCGCTGAGCCGCCGGCATGTCGCCCCGCACATCTACGAGACGGCGGAAGAGGCGCGCCGGCACCTCGAGGCCTTCGAGCAGGATGTGGCGATATAACGGGGCGGCCTAACGCGCGGGCGCCACGTCGATCTTGCCCGTCATGCCGAACAGCGCATGCAGGAAGTGCGTGCATTCCAGGCTATAGGTCCCGGGCGTCGTCGGCAGGAGCAGGAGATCCGCCGTTTCGCCCTTGGCGAGGTTGACCTTGCCCCCGTCGGGCGCGCGGCCGCCGGCCGGATAGGCGGCCGCGGCGAAAAACGCCGGCGCCGAGAAATCATGCGCGCCGCTGCCGTTGTTGACCAGGCGCAGCCGCACCGGCGTCCGCTCCTGCAGGGCAAGCTTGGCGGGCGAGAAGGCGAAATCGGTCATGAGGACCGGGATCGTCTGGGCACGGCTCCAGTCGACGTCTGACGCCGCCGTGGCTTGCGGGCCGACCGGCCCGGTGGACGGTTCCGAGGAGCAGGCCGCAACAAGCAGCATCAGGCCGATCAGCGCCCGTCGTGCGATCAATCGTTTCGCCATGCGATCCTCAGAAGCTCCGCTCGATGGTGAGCGCGAAGAAATCATAGTAGGACAGCCGTCGCCGGGCGCCGACCGGATCGAACGGCGTGAAGTCGTTCTTGCTGTGACCGAAATAGTGGGTGAAGCCCAGGGACGCTTTCCAGCTCTGCCGGAGCGTCGCCGTGACGGCAATGCCGACGTCGCCCGTGCCGCGGTTCATCGCCGGGTCGGTCTCCGACAAGCCCAGGAAATTGTAGCCGACCTGGACCGGCACCGTGAGGTCGAGGCCGGGCAGCACCTGGAAGAACCGCGGCGCGAACATTGTGCGGAATGCCGCGGCATCCGCCGTGCGGCCAGGGATGAGCCGGGTGGAATTGGCCGTGACCTCGAGCAGGCGATTGGCCGCGATCTCGGTGCTCCAGCGCGCGCCGCCCGGAATGCCGGGCAAGGGCGGCGTCTCGGTGGTCCAGGAGAGCTGGGCATGCAGCGTATCACCCAGCGGATAGAGCGCATGGGCGTTGTTGTCGGCCGCGACGCCGGGCGGGACCAGGATGCCGCCGTTGACCAGCGGCATGCCGCGCCGGGCCGATAGTTCGGCGGCGAAATTGCCGTCGCCGAGCGGCCCCGCGATGCTCGCACCGAAGCTTTCGATGCCCTTCGGGTATGCCAAGCGATAGCGCCCGGCCGAAGGATCGACGTAGAGCTCCGGCTCCTTCGCATTGTAGCTCAAGGCGGCGAGCGCGTAGTCGAATTCGCCGTGAGTCCATTTGACCGTGACGCCGAATTGGTCGCTGGAGCCCGGCGTCTGGTCCTGGGCGCGGCGGAAGAGCTGCGGCCCTGCGCCCGGGACGGTGAGCCCGATCGTCTCAGCGTCGCGCTGGGTCAGGATCTGGGCGGCGCTCGCATAGGCGCCGTAAGGGGCGATCAGGCTGCGGCGCCATTCGAATTGGTAGAACGCGGCGAGTGCCACCCCGGGCGCGGGCTGCCAGCTCACCGAGCCCTGGCCGACCGGCAGGAACGGACTGTTCGCCCGATCGTAGCCGCTCGGCTGGTAGAGATACGTGTCGACGGGCGCCTGCCCCGCCGCGATGCCGTTTTCCGGGAAGAACAGGCTTTCGCCCCAGAGCAGCGTGTGCCGGCCCAGGCGGAACGACAGGAGCTGATCCTCGTCCCGCGCGATCGTGCCGTAGAGGAAGGCGTCGCGCAGCGCCACCTCATGGTCGCGCGCATAACCGTCGCGCAGGATGAAATACTGGTGCGCAGGGGCCGCCGCCGACTGCGCCGTCTCGGGCGCCGTCTCGGGCGCGTATTCGGTCGCGAAACGATCGTAGACCGGGTCGTACCAGGCATCACCGCTCGCCCTGAGCCCGAAGCCGCGATAGGCGACGTCGAGTTCCGACTGCCAGGTCGCGCGCGCGGACGTGAAGCCGTACCGCCGGCCGCAGCCCGCCTCCCCCGTCCCGAACGCCCGGGCATAGGCGCTCGCCAGATAACAGCCGCCGCCGTCACTGGCGTCCCCGGAATTCGGCTGGAACATCGTGCCCAGCACCAGCGAATTGTCCCAGCTGAGATCGACGGCCGTGCCGGTGTCGATCTCAGCCGCGGCGAGCGGCGCCGTCACGAGCAGCCCGAGTGCCGCGAGACCGGTGCCGAGCCGAGCGGTCATGCTGCAGCTCGCGAGCGATAGTGTGCACAATAGTTTACGGGACCGCCGGCCTCTATAGTGTCCCGCCCGCACGCCGGCCGGGCCCGCATCGAGGACGATCCATGGCGACATCCGCCGTTCTTGCCGCAGCGGCGCTGAGCCTGCTGCTCGTCTGCGGCAGCCGCGGATACGCCGCCGTCAGCGCGGAGGAGGCGGCGGCGCTGCACTCGACGCTGACACCCATGGGCGCCGAGCGGGCGGGGAGTGCCGACGGCCAGATCCCGGCCTGGACCGGCGGCTACACGACCGTGCCGCCCGGCTATGTCGAAGGGGCGCCGCGGCCCGATCCTTTCGCTGACGAGCGGCCAATTCTCACGATCACCGCAGCGAACTACAAGGACCATGCCGAAGCACTGCCGGAAGGGCAGAAAGCCCTCTTCGAGAAGTTCCCGGACTATCGCATGGAGGTCTATCCGACCCATCGTACGGCAGCGGCGCCGAGCGCGGTCTATGACGCGATCTTCGCCAACGCGACGCGCGCCCATGCCGCACCGGAAGGCATCGCCTATGGCGTGGAGGGGGCCGCGGGCGGCATTCCCTTTCCGATCCCGAAGGACGGCTTCGAGGCGATCTGGAACCATCTTCTCGCCTTTTGGGGTGCCGCGCGGGAGGACAGCATACGCAACTACTTCGTGGCGGCAGGCGGCACGCGGGAACTGACCAACCAATATCGGGAGATCGTTGATTTCCCATACTACTATCCCGGCGCCACCCCGGATAGCTTCGGCCCTTACTATTTCAAGCGCCGCGAGCTCACGAACGCGCCGGCCGATCTCGCGGGCCGCGGTTATCTGCTCCTGCAGCCGAACAACATGGCGCGCGATCACCTGCAGGCCTGGCAATACCTGCCCGGCGAGCGGCGCGTGCGGAAGTCGCCCTCGCTCGCCTACGACACGCCGACGCCAGACGGGGCGGGCATCGAGAGCTTCGACGATTATTACGTCTTCAGCGGCAGTCCGGACCGCTACCAGTTCCGGCTCATCGGCAAGCGGGAAATGTACATCCCCTACAACAACAACCGCTTCTATCTGAAGCCGGTGGCCGCGGTCGCCGGTCCCCAGCACGCGGCCCCCGACGCGCTGCGCTACGAGCTGCATCGCGTCTGGGTCGTCGATGCGGTACTGGCGCCGGGCCATCGCCACGTCGCGCCCCATCGCCGCTTCTATCTGGATGAGGACACCTGGTTCGCCGTCTATTGCGATGCGTGGGACGCCGACGGACGGCTGTGGAAATTCAGTCACGGGACCATGTATCTCGTACCGGACCTGCCCGCCGTCGTGCTCGGCAGCGAGTTCATCTACGACCTCCTGGGCGGCGGCTATCTCTTGAGCTTCACCTTCAACGACGAGCCGGTCCAGTTCAAGGAGACGGCAGCGCACCCACCCAGCGACTTCACGCCCGAGACGCTCGCGGTGACCGGCGAGCGGTGAGCGAGATTAGAAATTGAGGTCCGCATAGGTCAGGCTCGCGACGCGCAGGATCTCCTCCGACGACATTTCGCCGACCATGACCGCGCTCAGGTCGTCGTTCTGCCAGATGCAGATCCGGGTCGCCCCGGACTGGCGGAGCTCGAAGCCATCGGCGCCGGTCGGCCCGTGCAGATAGACCGTGAAGCGCCGGCCGCGCCCGTCGCGATAGCTGAGCTCGAGGGCGCGCCGGGCCTGCGGGTCGCCATAGATGCCGACCGCATCGAGCGCGAACCCCGCCTTCTCGAGGTTCGGTGTCTTGACCGGCACCTTGAGCGCCGCGCTGAGGAGCTGATCCCGGGCCGCCGGAGGCGGCAAGGTCGAGCCGGCGAGCGTCTCGGCCGGCCGCTCGGCGCCGTCCCGCGCGGCGATCGCCTCGGCGACCAGCCGGTCGGCGGGAGCACTCCGGAGCAGCGGCGCGCCAAACCAGCCGAGAGCGGCCAGCACCGCGGCGGCAGCGATCGCCCACGCGGCGGGCCGTAGCCAGCCTCTCTGCCGGACCTGCGGCTGTTGCCGGATGGTGGTCCGCGCTATCGCCTCGCCGAGCGCCGCCGGCAGGGGTTCTTCCGCAAGCCGCCCATAGATGCGTGCGATCTGCGCCTTGTCCGCCCGGAGGGCCGCGACCCGCGCCGCGAGCACCGGCCGAGCGGCCAGCGCAGCCGCGATGTCGGCCGCGCGCGCCGGGTCGAGCTCGCCGTCAATGAACGCGTTCAGATCCTCGTCCGGAATCATCTGTTCCTGCATCATCAATCCTCCGCCGTTTCGACGGAATGGGAGGGACCGGCCGGGACTCCGTTGGACGGAGACGGTGGCCGACCGTCCGCCAGCTCGAGCCGGCCGCGCAGCTGGGCGCGCGCCCGCGCGAGCCTCGACATGACCGTGCCGACCGGGATGTCGAGCGTCGCTGCAACCTCGCGATAGCTGAGGCCCTCGAGCCCGACCAGCAGCAGCACCTCGCGATGCTCGACACTGAGCTCGTTCATCGCCCGCACGAAATCCATGGCCGCGGTCCGTTCGCCGGGCGGCAGGCTCATGGCGAGCGAATTCGCCGTCTGCTCCAGTTCGACCATCGTGCCGCGGCTGCGCTGCTCATTGAGCGCGCTCATATAGAGATTATAGAGAATCGTCCGCAGCCAGCCGAAAATCCGTGAACGATCCTGCAACGTCCCGCTGTAGCGCAGCGCGCGTTCCGCGCAATCCTGGACCAGATCCTCCGCCATCGCCCGATTGCCGACCAGTGCGATTGCATAGCGATGGAGGCGCGGCAGCTCCTTCAGCAGCCGGGCGGGAAAGTCCATCGCCTCCCCGTCGCCTCGACCATCGTCAGCCCCATTGCCTGTACCTGGGCCAGTACCTGGGCCAATACCGGGCGCGGCATCGCCGTTGCTCCGCCGACGGCCCGGGAAACGATAGATCATGCCTCGGCCCCGCGACAGATCGACATACTCGGCACCCTGGAAACCGACCGCAACCAATCGCGGTCCCTTCCGCTCTTGGACGGTAAAATAGCGCAATCTATTCCATAGGCTCGCGTCATCGTCGCGAACCCCGGCAGCGGCTCCCGGCCTGATCGGCCGCGCTCCCAGGGTCCCGCAAAGCGGCGATAGGGTGCATTATGGGGAGCAGGCGGGTGACCCGGAAGTCACGAACCCGAAGGACGAGGTGATGCCATGGCCTTCGACGAGCCCCTCTTCGAGGACCGGCGCGATGCGGGGCGGCAACTTGCCCGGTCGCTTAGCCATTTGAAGGCGCTCAGCCATTTGAAGTCGCCTGATCAGCAGAACACGCCAGGCGAAGCACCGGCCGTGCTGGCATTGCCCCGCGGCGGCGTGCCCGTCGCCTACGAGATCGCGGCAGCGCTCGACGGCGTGCTCGGTCTCGTGCTCGTCCGCAAGATCGGCGCGCCTGGAAATCGGGAGCTGGCGCTGGGCGCGGTCGTTGGCGGCCCCCATCCGCACCTGGTGCTGAACGAGAAGCTGGTGCAGCTTCTGGAACCGCCGGCCGAGTTCATCGCCGGATCGAAGGAACGCGCGCTCGAGGAGATCGAACGGCGGCGCCGGCTCTATCTGGGCGATGCGCCGGCGCTCGAGACCGCCGGACGCCTCGTCATCCTCGTCGATGACGGGATTGCGACCGGCGCCACGGCAAAGGCGGCGCTCGCCGGCATCGCGCAGAGCCAGCCGGCACGGCTTGTCCTGGCCGTACCGGTCGCCCCGCCGTCAACAACACGGGAACTGCGCGACCTCTGCGACGAGCTCGTCTGCCTCGCGACACCCGAGCCGTTCTATGCCGTCGGCCATTTCTATCGGAATTTCGATCAGGTATCGGACGACGAGGTGCTGCAGCTGCTCGACCGGGCGCGGCGCCATTTCCCCGATGGCCCGGACGCCACGCCCCCGGACGGTGGGCGGCAGGGTTCGGCCAGCTGACGTCATGCCGGGGCGACGGGCCGTCAGGCGGATCGCCTCGGCTTGGCCGTCAGGCGCGACAGGCTCGCGACGGCCGCCAGTCCTGCCGAGACCGCCGCGATGGCGAGCGCCACGCCCTCGGCGTCGGCCACGACCCGGAAGCAGATCGCGGTCACCGTGGCGCCGGTCGTCTGGCCGATGAGGCGCGCCGTCGCCAGCATGCCGCCGGCCGCCCCGCTGCGGTGGATCGGCGCCGAGGCCAAGAGGGTGCGGTTGTTCGGTGCCTGGAAGAAGCCGAACCCGAAGCCGCAGAGCGCCATGCGCCAGATCACGTCCTGGGAGCCTGCATCGGCCGGCAGCAGGGCAAGCGACGCCAGGCCGATGCACAGCAACGCCAGGCCGGCGCTGCTGAGGATGGCGGCCGGATAGCGATCGGACAGGCGGCCTGCCAGCGTGGCGCTGACGCCGACCGCGCACGGCCAGGGCGTCATGAGCAGGCCGGTTTCGACCTGGTCGCGGTGCATCACGCCCTGCAGGAAGAAGGGCATGGAGACGAAGGCCAGCATCTGAGCCGTGAAGGATGCGATCGAGGTCGCGACCGACAGCGTGAAGATGCGGCTCTTGAGCAGATCGATCGGTACCAGCGGGTGCGGCTGCTTGCGCGACCATTGCACCAGGAGCACGCCGACGCCGAGCGCGGCCGCGATCTCCACGGCGCCGACCCAGGCAACGCCGCCGCGCGTCAGCACGTCGACGCCGGTGAACAAGAGGCCGAAGGTCGCCATATTGAGCAGCGTGCCGCGCTTGTCGAGCCGCCCGGCCGTCGGGCTCACCGGCAGCGCCGCGCGGCCGAGCAGGAACGCCAGGATGCCGAACGGCACGTTCACCGCGAAGAGCCATTGCCAGGGCCCGACCGCCAGGATGGCCGAGGCCACGCTCGGCCCGACCGCGGCCGAGATCGACACGACGAGCGCGTTGAATCCCACGCCCCGCCCGAGCCGTGCGGCCGGATAGGTGAAGCGCAGCAGCGCGCCGTTCACGCTCATGACGCCGGCCGCGCCGAAGCCCTGCAGCGCCCGCATCAGCGCCAGCGCCGGCAGCGAATGGACGAGCGAGCAGCCAAGCGACGCGATCGTGAAAGCGACGACGCCGCTCAAATAAACCCGGCGATAGGTAATGGCGCCGCCGAGCGCCGCGAGCGGCAGCAGCGAAACGACGATGGTCAGCTGATAGGCGCTGACGACCCAGACGGACTCGGCCGGCTCCGCCGCGAGGTCGCGCGCGATCGTCGGCAGCGCCACATTGGCGATCGCGGAATCGAGCACGGCCATGACGAGGCCGATCCAGATGGTAAGAACCGACCAGTAGCGCTGCGGAATCGGCAGGCCGTCGGCCGCGGCGCGATTGGGGAGCGGCGCCGCAGCACCGGGCGCTTCGGGGCTCACGGCACGCCCTCCGCCGGCTCGAAATCCATGATGATGTCGCCGGCTCGCTCGATGGCGGCCATGATGGAGCCCCAGGGGTGCATTTCGCGCCCGATCATGCCGCCCGGATCGTCGATCGCGAACGGCTTTTCGGGAAGATCAGCCCTTCCATGCCGCCCGCCTGGATGGAACAATTCCGTGGCCTGCTGCCGGCCCGCATTGTGGAGCCCCGCAGCTTCAACGAATTCCCCCGCAACGCCGAGGAGTTCCGCCATGTTCGTCACCGCGAAGGACGGCGTCCGCCTGCATGTGGAGGCGGCCGGCGCCGGCACGCCCATCCTGTTCATTCACGAGTTCGCCGGCAATCACGGCAGTTGGGAGCCGCAGCTGCGTTTCTTCGCCCGCCGCCATCGCTGCATCGTCTACGCTGCCCGGGGCTACGCCCCGTCCGACATCCCGACGGATCCGGAGGCCTATTCCCAGGCGATAGCGGCCGACGATGCTGTGGCCGTGCTCGACGGCCTCGGCATCCCGAAGGCGCATATTGTCGGCCTGTCGATGGGCGGCTTCGCGACCGTGCATTTCGGCCTGCGCACGCCCGAGCGGGCCCTGTCGCTCACGGTCGCCGGTGCCGGCTACGGTGCCGAGAAGGCGTACGAGGCGCATTTCCGCAGCAACTCGCGCGAGGTCGCGGATAATTTCGAGCGCCTGGGGGCTGAAGTCTTCGCCAAGACCTACGCCGTCGGCGCCAGCCGCGTGCAATTCCAGAACAAGGACCCGCGCGGCTGGCAGGAGTTCGCCGACCGGCTCGCGACCCACTCGGACCTGGGCGCCGCGCTCACCATGCGCGGTGTGCAGGCGCGCCGGCCGTCGCTCTGGGACCTGGAGGACGAGCTGAAACGCATGACGGTGCCGACCCTGGTCATGGTCGGCGACGAGGACGATCATTGCCTGCAGCCGGGTCTCTTCCTCAAGAAGACGATCCCGGCCTCAGGCCTCGCAATCTTCCCGAAGACCGGCCATACGCTTAATCTCGAAGAGCCGGCCGCCTTCAACGCCCAGCTCGCCGAATTCATCGCCCAGGTCGAGGCCGGCCGCTGGCTGCCGCGCGACCCGCGCGCCATTTCCGGCGAGATCATGCGGACGGCCTGAGCGCCGCGCGGACCCGGCCCGACCGGGGCAGGAGATCGCCCCGGCAAGACACAGCCCGCATCGAAAAAGCGTAAAGAATCGGTGCTTTAGTCCCGCGACCGTTCCGGGGCGCACGCATCTTCGCAGCCCATTCCTCCCAAAATCCCCATGCTGGAAGATCGCCCATGCGCCTCAACGGCTTTCGCATTCGCATTGCCTTGTCCGCAACCCTGGTCCTGGGCGCGGCAGCGCCGGGCCACGCGGATGAGCCGGCCGAAGCGATCGTCAACGAGACGATCGTCGTCACCGGATCGGCGATCAAATCCGCGGACCTATCGAGCGAACAGCCGGTGACCGTCGTCACCGCCGAAGAATTGCAGCAGTCGAGCGCCATCACGCTGCAGCAGTATCTGGACAAGGTGCCGGCCTTGGGCTTCCAGGGCCTGACGAGCGCGCAAAACTCCGTCGGCACCGCCGGTGGCTCGGGCAATAACTTCGTCGATCTGCGCAACCTCGGGCCGGCGCGCACGCTGGTCCTCGTCGACGGCAAGCGCTTCCCGCCGAGCAGCACCGGCACGTCCGAGGCGGTCGACCTCGGCAATATCCCGCTCTCGCTCATCGACCATGTCGAGATCCTGCGCGACGGGGCCTCCACCATCTATGGCTCCGACGCGATCGGCGGCGTCATCAACATCGTGCTGAAGAAGAATTTCGATGGCGTCGAGGCCTCCGCCGAGACCGGCACCTCGACCCATGCCGACGGCACGAGCTGGGACCTGAGCTCGACGGTCGGCCACACGTTCGACCGCGGCAACCTGATGCTGAACGTCGAAGGGCAGGAGACCGACCCGATCCTGCAGCGCACGCGCACCTGGGCGCGCGACCAGTTCCTGCCGATCGAGCCCAACGGCAGCCTGACCGTGTTCCGCAACGCGGGCGGCATCGCCGTGCTGCCCAAGAAAATCACCGATCCCGCGACCGGGCTCAGCTCGAAGCAATGGGTGTTCGGCGACGACGGCGCGTTCCACCCCTATTCGGCCGCCGACCGCTACGATCTCTCGACCAACAACGGCCTCACCATCGGCCAGTCGCGCGTCAGCGCCAATGCGCTCGGCCAGTGGGACCTGACGCCCGACGTGACCGCCTATGGCGAGATCCTGTTCACCGACCGCCAGTCTGAAACGCAGAAGGGCCCGGCGACGCTCGGGCTGACGCCGGTCACGCTCAAGTACCCGAATGGCTTCGTCGTGCCGGCGAGCGCCCCCGGCAATCCGTTCGGCGAGAACATTGTGTTGAGCAAGCTCTTCTCGCAGGTCGGCAACGAGATCGGCAATGTCGACGCCACGACCTATCGCATCCTCTCCGGACTGCGCGGCACGATCTGGGGCCGCTACGACTGGGACGTCTCCTATGGCTATGGCCGGGCGAGCGAGCAGTTCAAGACGACCAACGCGCTCAACTTCACCCATGCGGAGCAGGAGGTGGGGCTCGTCCCCTGCTCCGCCGCGGATGTCGCCGCCGGCTGCGGGCTCGCCAACATGTTCGGCCCGCACAGCCTGACGCAGGGCGCCATCGACTATCTGCGTTATACCTCGCAATCGTCGGCCGATTTCGAGCAGCACACGGTCGACGGCACGATCACGGGCGATGTCGCCAACCTGCCGGCGGGCCCGCTCAGCCTCGCCATCGGCGGCGCCTACCGGCGCTTGAGCGGCGCCTACACGCCGGACGCCGTGACGCTCGCGGGCAACCAGCAGGGCGCCGACACGGAACCAACCGCCGGCGGCTACAGCGTGCGTGAAGGATTTCTCGAGTTCAAGGCGCCGCTCCTTGCCGATCTGCCGCTCGTCCATGAGTTCGACGCGAGCGGCTCCATGCGCTATTCGAACTATTCGAACTTCGGCGACGCGGTCACCTGGAAGGCCGGCCTCGACTGGCAGCTGACACCGGACATTCGCCTGCGCGGCGCCCGCTCGACCGGCTTCCGCGCGCCGTCGATCAGCGAGCTTTACCTTGGCCGGACGTCGGTCTCGAACGCGTTCAACGATCCCTGCGACGCCGGCGCCGGCCTGACCGCGAACCCGGTCGTGGCCGCGAACTGCCGGGCGCAAGGCCTGCCGGCGAATTACGCGCAGCCGACCAACAACTACAACACGCTTCTGGGCGGCAACCCGAAGCTCCAGCCGGAGACGTCACAGAACTGGACGTTCGGCACGGTGCTGACGCCGCGCTTCATTCCCGGCCTGTCGATCACGGCCGACTATTTCAATATCTATGTGCGCAATGCGATTTCGGCGCTGAGCGCCACGACCATCGTCCAGACCTGCTATGAGAGCGCGGGCTTGAGCGACCCGCTCTGCCGGCTGATCAGCCCGCGCGGCGGCGCCGGCAACCTTACGACCGTCAACGACATCGAGGCGAACCAGGGGGCGGTCAAGACCAACGGCCTCGACGTCGCCGTCGACTATGGCTTCGACGTGAAGGCGCTCGGCCTCGGCGACAACGGCCATATCGAGCTGACCGACGCCTCGACCTTCACCTTCAGCTATCTCGCCCAAGCCGGCGCCGGCGGCAAGTTCGTCCAATTGGCCGGCACCGTCGATCAGCCGACCAGCGCCACCAACCCGGGCTCGATCCCGCATTTCCGCTCGACCGGGACCCTGTCATACGAGCTCGGGCCCGCACGCTTCGCCTGGACCACCCGCTTCATCGGCGGCGTCCACGCGCTGGGTGCCGACCTGGCCGAGACCGGCAACCGGACGGCCGCCGTGTTCTACCACGACATCGTCGGCAGCTATCAGCTGGGCCGGGTCACGCTCATCGCCGGCATCGACAACCTGTTCGACAAGAACCCGCCGTTCTATGACGACGGCACGGTCAACACGAGCGAATACACCTACGACGTCATTGGCCGGTTCTTCTATGCGAAGGCGGTGGTGCGGTTCTAGCCGGCGCCGTCGACCCTGAGCGTGTCGCCGGTGACCGAGCGCGCCGCGCCGGAGGCGAGGAAGGCGACGGCAAACGGGGCTTCTGCCCAAGCATGAGGCGACGAGCCCAGAGACAACGGCGCCAAATCGTTCCATGATCGCGCGGACCGAGCCCACGCCCTTGTCCCGGGGCGCACGGCCCGGGGCTGGCACGCTTTTCATCGAAATGTCCCGGGTTCCCGTGAAATCGGCAGCGGCTCAATGCGCTGCGCCAACCCGCCGGTCCGCTCAGGCACGCAGATTGCTTGGTCACTCGTCGAACAGAACATCGCGGTGAGGAAGCCACACCATGAAACGTCGCTCGTTCCTGACCACTGCCGCCGCCGCCGGCGCCGCTCTCGCAGCACCACGGCTCAGTCTTGCCCAGAATACGCGGGTCCTGAAGTTCGTGCCGCAGGCCAACCTCTCGTCGATGGACGCGGTGGCCGGCACCCAATATGTCGTGCGCAACGCCGCCATGATGGTGTGGGACACGCTCTATGGCGTGGACAGCACGGTCACGCCGAAGCCGCAGATGTGCGAAGGCCACGAGGTCAACGCCGACTTCACCCAATGGACGTTCAAGCTCAGGGACGGCCTCAAATGGCATGACGGCGAGAAGGTCACGACGCGCGACGTGATCGCGAGCCTCCAGCGCTGGATGGTGCGCGACACCATGGGCCAGCGCATCAAGGCCTCGATGGACGCGCTCGAAGCGGTCGACGACCGGACGTTCCGCTTCCGGCTCAACAAGCCGTTCCCGAAGATGCTGTTCGCGCTCGGCAAGACCAACGCCCCGGTGGCGCTGATGATGCCGGAGCGCATCGCGAAGACCGACCCGTTCCAGCTCATCAAGGAATATGTCGGCTCGGGGCCCATGAAGTTCAAAGCCGACGAGTGGGTCCCGGGTGCGCGCGCCGTGTTCGAGCGGTTCGACGGCTATGCGCTGCGCCAGGAGCCGGCGTCCTGGAATGCCGGCGGCAAGAAGATGAACTTCGACCGCATCGAATGGATCATCCTGCCCGACAGTGCCACGGCGAGTGCTGCCCTCCAGAACGGCGAGGTCGACTGGTGGGAGAATCCCATCGCCGACGTGGTGCCGCTCCTGAAGAAGAACCGCAACATCAGCGTCGATATCGGCGATCCGCTCGGCAATATCGGCAGCTTCCGCATGAACCACCTGAACCCGCCGTTCGACAAGGTGGCCGTCCGGCGCGCGGTCATGATGGCGCTGTCGCAGGCCGACTACATGCAGGCGGTCATGGGCGACGACCCGTCGCTGTGGAAACCGTGTCCGAGCTTCTTTACCCCCGGCACGGCGCTCTATACCGAAGTGGGCGGCGAGTTGCTGAAGGGGCCGCGCGACATCGAAGGAGCGAAGCGCGCGCTCCACGAAGGCGGCTACAACGGCGAGCGCATCGAGCTCCTGGTGCCGGTCGACGTGCCGATCACCAAGGCGGAGGGTGAGGTCACGGCCGACCTCTTGAAGAAGATCGGCATGGACGTGAACTACGTCGCCGCCGACTGGGGCACGGTCGGCACCCGCCGGGCCAAGAAGGATCCGGTCGACAAGGGCGGCTGGAACATCTTCCACACCTGGCACGCCGGCGCCGACTGCATCAATCCGGCGCCCTATACGGCGCTCGACGCCGGCGGCGACAGCGCCTGGTTCGGCTGGCCGAAGTCGGACGCGGTGCAGGCCGGCATCGCCCAATGGTACAGCGCCGCCGACCCTGCTGCCGAAAAGGCCGCGGCCGAGGCGATCAACCGGGCGTCGTTCGAGAACGTCAGCTACATCCCGACCGGCTTCTTCCTGATGCACACCGCCTGGCGCAAGAACGTCTCGGGCATCGTCAAGGCGCCGTTCCCGGTGTTCTGGGGGGTCGAGAAGGCCTAGGCGCGATGTTCGCCTATATTCTGCGCCGCGTGCTGGCCACCATCCCGATCATGGTGGTGGTGGGCCTGCTCGTGTTCTCGCTGCTCTACCTGGCGCCGGGCGACCCGGCCGCGATCATCGCCGGCGACCAGGCGTCGCCGGCCGATATCGAGCGCATCCGCGTGGCACTCGGCCTCGACCGGCCGTTCCTGGTCCGCTTCAGCAGCTGGGCCTGGGACGTGCTGCGCGGCAACCTCGGCAACTCGGTCTTCACCAACCTGCCGGTCACGACCATGATCGCCCAGCGGATTCAGCCGACGCTGTCGCTGATGGCGGTGACGCTCGTGTTCTCGCTCGTGACCGCCATCCCGCTCGGCGTCGCGGCGGCCTGGAAGCAGGGCTCGGCGATCGACCGCTTCGCCATGCTGATCTCGACCGCCGGCTTCTCCGTGCCGGTCTACGTGGTGGGCTACGTGCTGGCCTACGTCTTCGCGCTCGACGGGTTCGATCTCGGCATCGGCGTTTTCCCGGTGCAGGGCTACACGCCGATCGAGGACGGCATCGGCCCCTGGTTCATGAACCTGTTGCTGCCGTCGATCGCCCTCGGCCTCGTCTATATGGCGCTCATCGCGCGCATCACGCGCGCCACCATGCTGGAGGTGCTGAGCCAGGACTATGTCCGGACCGCACGCGCCAAGGGTGCGGGCCAGGGCTCGATCCTGTTCGTGCATGCGCTCAAGAACGCGGCCGTGCCGATCGTCACCGTCGTCGGCATCGGCTTCGCGACGCTCATCGGCGGCGCGGTCGTGACCGAGAGCGTGTTCGCCATCCCGGGCCTGGGTCGCTTGACCGTCGACGCGATCACCCGGCGCGACTACCCGATCATCCAGGGCGTCGTCCTCATGTTCAGCTTCGTCTATGTGCTGATCAACCTGGGCGTGGACCTGCTCTATACCCTGTTCGATCCGAGGATCCGCTATTGAGCCTGCCCGTCGAACCGACCTATCTGGCGGCGCCGGCCCTGCCGGACGTGTTGCCGCCGCGCAAGGCGCGCAGCCGGGCGATGCGGTTCGTCCGCCGCCATCCCTCGATCGTGCTGGGCGGCCTGCTGCTGGCGCTGATCGTGCTGGTGGCGGTGCTCGCCCCCTATCTCTTCACCATGGACCCGACCGCGCTGTCGCCGGCCCGGCGTACGCGGGCACCATCGGCGCAATATTGGTTCGGCACCGACATGCTGGGGCGCGACATCTATTCCCGCGTCGTCTATGGCGCGCGGATCTCGCTGTTCGTGGGCTTCGCCGTCTCGGCGGTGTCGTCGGTCATCGGCACGGCGATCGGCCTTTGCTCCGGCTTCATCCGCGCGCTCGATGCCGTGGTGATGCGGGTGATGGACGGGCTCATGTCCGTGCCATCGATCCTGCTCGCCATCGCCTTCATGGCGCTCCTGGGCGCCTCGGTCCCGAACGTAGTCATCACCATTTCGATCGCCGAGATCCCGCGGGTCGCGCGTCTCGTGCGCGGCGTCGTGTTGTCGCTGCGCGAGCAGCCCTACGTCGAGGCGGCGGTCACGTCCGGCACCCGCACGCTCAAGATCATCTGGCGCCATATCCTGCCCAATACGCTGGCACCGATCATCGTCCAGGCGACCTTCGTCTGCGCATCCGCGATGCTGACCGAGGCGACGCTCTCGTTCATCGGCGCCGGCACGCCGCCCGACATCCCGTCCTGGGGCAACATCATGTCCGAAGGCCGGGCGCTCTGGCAGGTGAAGCCGTTCATCGTGTTCTTCCCGGCGCTGTTCCTCTCCATCACCGTGCTCGCGGTCAACATGCTGGGCGATGGGCTGCGCGACGCGCTCGACCCGCGTCTCGCCAAGCGGATCTGAGCCATGGCCGCATCAGCCCTGCTTTCGGTCGAAAGCCTGCAGACCCATTTCGCGACCCTCGACGGCGTGGTGCGCGCCGTCGAGGGCCTGTCGTTCACCGTCAACGCCGGAGAGACGGTCGCCATCGTCGGCGAGTCCGGCTGCGGCAAGTCGGTGACCTCCATGTCGATCCTGCAGCTGCTGCCGACGCCGCCGGCCAAGATGGCGGGGCGCATCCTGTTTGAGGGCCGCGACCTGCTCGCCTGCTCCGATGTCGAGATGCGGGCCATCCGCGGCAAGGACATCAGTATGATCTTCCAGGAGCCGATGACGAGCCTCAATCCGGTGCTCACCATCGGCCGGCAGATCGGCGAAAGCCTCAGGCTGCACGAAGGCCTGTCGAAGAAGGCGGCTGAGGCGCGCGCGGTCGAGATTCTGTCGCTCGTCGGCATTCCGGCGCCGGAACGGCGGGTCAAGGAGTACCCGCACCAACTGTCGGGCGGCATGCGCCAGCGCGTGATGATCGCAATCGCACTCGCCTGCAATCCCAAGCTCTTGATCGCCGACGAGCCGACGACGGCGCTCGACGTCACCATCCAGGCGCAGATCCTCGACCTGATGCGCGACCTGCAGCGCCGGCTCGGCTCCGCCATCATGCTGATCACCCACGACCTGGGCGTGGTCGCCGAAATGGCCGAGCGGGTCGTCGTGATGTATGCCGGCCGCAAGGTCGAAGAGGGCCCCGTGCGCGACATCTTCGCCCGCCCGCTCCATCCCTACACGCACGGCCTCCTGGGCGCCGTGCCGAAGCTCGGCTCCTCGCTCGAGACCACGAAGCGGACGAAGCTGACCGAGATCGGCGGCCAGGTGCCGTCGCTGCGCCAGCCCATCGTCGGCTGCCCGTTCGCCGCCCGCTGCGCGCAGGCGACCGACGTCTGCCGCAGCATGGCGCCGGCGGTGGAGGAGAAACGGCCGGGCCATCTTGTCGCCTGTCACCACGCCGTCCGGGAGCTGGCCGCATGAGCGCCGTCTCCACGAATGGGCGGCCCCTGCTCGAAGTCCACGCGCTGAAGAAGCATTTCCCCTTGAAAGGGGGCCTCTTCGGCCAGCGCAAAAGTGTCGTCTATGCGCTCGACGGCATCAGCTTCAATCTCGACCGCGGCGAGACCCTGTCGATCGTCGGCGAGTCGGGTTGCGGCAAGTCGACGCTGGGCAAGACCATCCTGCGCCTGCTCGAGCCGACGGATGGTGCCGTCATGCTCGACGGCAAGCGGGTCGACAATGTGCCGCGCTCGAGCCTCGGCGACTTCCGCCGCCGGGTGCAGGTCGTGTTCCAGGACCCGTTCTCCAGCCTCAACCCGCGTCAGCGCGTGCGCGACATCATCGCCGAGCCGATCGTGAATTTCGGCCTCGCCCGCGGCAAGGAACTGGACGAGCGTGTCGCGGCCTTGATCGACAAGGTGCGGCTGCCGCGCGACGCCATGAACCGCTTCCCGCATGAATTCTCAGGCGGGCAGCGCCAGCGCATCGGCATCGCCCGGGCATTGGCCCCGGGCGCCGACCTCATCATCTGCGACGAGGCGGTCTCGGCCCTGGACGTCTCGGTCAAGGCGCAGATCGTTAATCTGCTGTCGGACCTGCAGGACGAGCTGGGCCTGGCACTCCTATTCATCAGCCATGATCTCGCGATCGTCGAGCACCTGACCCATCGGGTCGCGGTCATGTATCTGGGCAAGATCGTGGAGTTGGCCGACCGGCGGACCTTGTTCGCGCAGCCGCACCATCCCTATACGCGGGCGTTGCTCTCCGCCGTGCCGGTGCCGGACCCGACGGAGAAGCGCAGCCGCATCATCCTCAAGGGCGACGTGCCGAGCCCGATCGACCCGCCCGCCGGCTGCCGCTTCCAGACGCGCTGCCCCTATGCCTTCGACCGATGCCGCCGCGAGGAGCCGGAGCTGCGGCCGACCGCCGCACCGGGCCAGACGGCGGCCTGCCATCTGGATATCATCCCGGCCTGATCCGACGCGTTGAGGAAAGCCCATCATGGCGGCCAAGCCGATCCGCATCGCCGTGCTCAAGTTCTCGCACGAGACCGTCACCTTCCTGCCCTATGACACGACTGAGGCCGACTTCACGTTCGAAGGCTCGCCGGCCAAGGGCGAGGCGCTGCTGGCCGCGGAGCCACGTTCCTATCTCGGCGGCTTCGTCAAGGTCGCGCGCGAGTTCGACGGGGTGGAGCTCATCGGCATCGAATCGCCGCTCGAGGCCAAGACCGGCTCCGGCTCGGGCTGGCTGACGCGCGACACCTACGAGCATTTCGTCGCCCGGATGATTGCGGGCATCGTGGCGGACGGCCCGTTCGACGGCGTCTACATGGCGCTGCACGGCGCCATGGCGGTGCGCGGCGTGCCGCGTCCGGAAGCGGAGCTCGCCCGGCGCGTGCGGGCAATCGTCGGACCCGAGGCCTTCATCGCGGCGACCTTCGATCCGCACGGCAACGAGGACGCGGAGTTCCTCCGCCACGCCAACCTGGCATTCACCGTGAAATATTTCCCGCACTATGACGACTATCTGCAGGGCGAGCGAGCGGCGCGCACTCTGGTGCGGGCGATCCGCGGCGATTACCGGCCGGCGACCGTCACGATCAAGGTGCCGATCATTTCGCCGACCGTCCTGCAATGGACCGGCGCCTCGCCCTGGATGGATCTGGTGCAGCGGGCACTCACCTGGGAGGCGCGCGAGCCCGATGTCTACGTCAATTTCTTCTTCGGCTTTCCCTGGGCCGACGTGCCCGACGTGGGCATGACCTTCCAGGTCCAGACCAACGGCCAGCCGGAGCTTGCGCGCAAGATCGCCCGCGACATGGCGGAAGCCGCCTGGCGCAAGCGGGAGGCGCTCGTCCACACGACGAAGATCCACCAGATCGCGTATGGCGTTGTGCTCGCCGCCCAAGCCGTCGCCAACGGCCGGACGCCGGTGGTCCTCGCCGACCATAGCGACCGGTCCGGCTACGCCACCTGGCTGCTCCGCGCGATCGTCGAGCGGCCGCTGTCGAAGACGCTCATCGCGACCGTGACGGATGCCGAGGCGGTCGATGCGCTGCTGGCTGCCGGCGTCAAACCCGGCGATCCGTTCGACCGGGCGATCGGCGGGCGCGCCGACGTCTCGGCCGGCGCACCGGTGCGCATCCGGGGCACAGTGCTGCGCGTGACCAAGGGGCTCGGCCGCAACGACGGCGACCATTGGATCCACGTCGGCTTCGGCGACGGCAACGTGCTGTTGCTGAGCCGCTATCTGGCCCAGGTGATCGAAACCCGGTCGCTCATCGAGGCCGGGCTCGATCCCGACGCCTTCGACGTGATCGCGCTCAAGTCGCGCGTCCATTTCCGGCGTGGCTTCGACGACACCGGCTTCGCCCGGACCATCCTCCTGGTCGAGCCCGACGAGCCGTTCCTCGGCACGGTGCGCCTCGAAGGGCTGCCGTACGAGACCGTCGATCTCCAGGCCTACTATCCCTACGGCAATCCCGCCTTCGAAATCCCCGACTAAGGAGTTTCCACCCATGCGCCTGGTCACCGTTGCGGCTGCCCAGTTGGGGCCGATCCAGAAGAACGAGCCGCGCACCGACGTCGTGCGCCGCATGCTGGCGCTCATGGACGAAGCCAAGCGCGCTGAAGCCGATCTCATCGTGTTTCCCGAGCTGGCGCTCACCACCTTCTTCCCGCGCTGGTACATGGAGGATCCGGCCGAGATCGACCAATGGTTCGAGCGGGAGATGCCTAGTGCCGCGACGCGCCCGCTGTTCGAGCGCGCGGCCGAATACGGCATGGGCATGTATCTGGGCTATGCCGAACTGACGCCGGACGGGCGCCACTTCAACAGTTCAGTCCTCGCCGACCGCACCGGCGCCATCGTCGGCAAGTACCGCAAGGTCCATCTGCCGGGCCATGCCGAGTTCGACCCCGAGCGCGCGTTCCAGCATCTGGAGAAGCGCTATTTCGAGCCGGGCGACCTGGGCTTCCCCGTATGGCGGACCATGGGCGGCATCTTCGGCATGTGCATCTGCAACGACCGCCGCTGGCCGGAGACCTATCGCGTCATGGGCCTGCAGGGTGTCGAGATGGTGCTTGTTGGCTACAACACGCCGTCGATCAATTCGCAGAAGAGCGCCGAGGGGCCCGAGCAGCGGCTGTTTCACAACCGCCTCTCGGTGCAGGCCGGCGCCTATCAGAATTCGACCTGGGTCGTCGCCGTCGCCAAGGCCGGCATCGAGGACGGGTTCCCCATGATCGGCGGCAGCCTGATCGTCAATCCGGACGGCGAGATCATGGCCGAGGCGAAGACCGAGGGGGACGAGCTTGTCGTCCATGCCTGCGACCTCGACGCGACCACCTTCGGCAAGACGACGATCTTCGATTTCGCGCGGCACCGCCGCATCGAGCATTACGGCCGGATCTGTGCGCAGACAGGCCCCACGCCGCCCGCGCTGTAATCACCTTTTCCCGCGAGGCCTTCGATGACCGACGAGACGACGCTTCCCTTCGACCTGCTCATCCTGGGCGGCACCGTGATCGACGGCACGCGCGCGCCGCGCTTCAAGGCCGATGTCGGCATCCGGGCCGGGCGGATCGCGGCCGTCGGCGATCTGACCGGCCAGGCCTCCCGGCGGACGCTCGACGCCGCGGGCAAGATCGTGGCGCCCGGCTTCATCGATTCCCACACCCATGACGACGGCGCCGTGCTCTCGGCACCCGACATGATCCCCAAGGTTTCGCAGGGCGTCACCACGGTCGTCACCGGCAACTGCGGCATCAGCGTCGCCCCGCTGCTGCCTGGCTCGGCGCGGCCGATGCCCCTGACCCTGCTCGCCAACGAAGACGGCACGGCAGCCGAATTCGCGCGCTTCGCCGACTATGTGGCGGCGCTGCGCCAAGCGCCAGCGTCGGTCAACGTGGCGCCGATGGTCGGACACACGACGCTCCGGATCAGCGCCGTGGCCGACCTCGACCGGGCCGCGACGCCGGACGAGATCGCGGCCATGCAGGGCATGCTCCAGGAGGCGCTCGAGGCCGGCGCCGTCGGCATCTCGACCGGCACCTATTATCCGCCGGCGGCGGCCGCACCGACCGAGGAGGTGATCGAGGTCTGCCGACCGCTCAAGGGCTCGGGGGCCGTCTACGTCACCCACATGCGCAACGAGGCGGAAGGCTGCATCGAGTCGCTGAACGAGACGTTCGAGATCGGCCGCGCGCTGGACGTCCCGGTCGTGATCTCGCACCACAAGCTGAATCGCGAGGCGAATTTCGGCAAATCGAAGCTGACCCTGCCGCTGATCCGCGCGGCGATGGAGTGCCAGTGCGTGGCGCTCGATTGCTACCCGTACAACGCCAGCTCGACCATGCTGCACACGGAAGCGGAAAAGCTCGAAGGCCGGGTGCGCATCGCGACCAGCAAGCCGCATCCGGAATGCGCCGGCCGGGATCTGGCCGACATCGCGGCCGAATGGGGCGTCGATCGCGTCGAGGCCGCGCAGCGTCTGCAGCCGGCGAGCGCCATCTATTTCAGCATGGACGAAGGCGACGTGCAGGCCATCCTGGCGTTCGAGGAGACCATGATCGGCTCCGACGGCCTGCCGCTCGGCGAGAAGCCGCATCCGCGGCTGTGGGGCACCTTCCCGCGCGTGCTCGGCCACTACAGCCGCGACCTGAAGCTCTTCCCGCTCGAAACCGCGGTCTGGAAGATGAGTGGCCTGACCGCGAAGAATTTCGGCATCGCCGAACGCGGCACGATTGCCGTCGGCAACCATGCCGACATCGTCCTCTTCGACGCGGCCACGGTGCATGACGCGGCGACCTACGACACGCCGTGCGAGCCGGCCCAAGGCATCGAGGCCGTCATCGTCAACGGCGCCTTGACCTGGTGGCAGGGGGCGCATTGCGGCGCCAAGGCCGGGCAGGTGCTGACGCGGCGCCCGCCCCAGGCGTGACGTCCACCTACGCCGCGGATCGCCGGCCGGCGCCGTAGAGCCAGTCGAGGCTCTGGCAGAACCGCTCGGTATCGAGGTCCCGCATCATCTGGTCGCGCAGCCGGGCGTGCACGCCCGCCGGGTGATAGACGTGGCGGCCGAGCTCGCGCGACTGCAGCTGGACGCGGGCCGTGCGCAGCAGGCGCGCCGCAGTGTAGGCGTCGAGCGCCGCGGACGGATCGGCCCCGCCGTCGGCCAGCCGGTCGGCGAGGCAGACCGCGTCCTCCAGCGCCATGCAGGCGCCTTGCGCGAAATATTGCAGCATCGGGTGCGCGGCATCGCCCAGGAGCACCGTCCGGCCGTCGACCCAGCGGTCGACCGGGTCCCGATCGCAAATTACCCAGGCCTTCCAGTCGCGGCCGTGGCGGATGATCGCCTGGGCGCGCGGATGGATGCCCTGGAAGCCGGCCATGACCTCGTCATGGCTCACCGGCTTGCCGGCAACGAGCTCGGTCGCGTCGTTATGGGTCGTGATCGCCAGGTTGAACAGCTTCCAACCGGCGAGTGGATAGTGCACGAGATGGCACTTGGCGCCGGCCCAGAGTGTCGCCGCGTTCCAGCGCAGGTCTTCCGGCATCTGGTCGACCGGGATGACCGAGCGATAGGTCGTGTGCCCCTCGATCCGGGGCGCGCCGTCGCCGACCATCTGCGCCCGGATCGCCGAGCGCAGCCCGTCGGCGCCGACGAGGACCCGGCCCGCGATGCGATCGCCCGAGCGCAGCACCGCCGCCGCACCGTCCGCGACCGCTTCGTAGCCGACCACGTCGCAGCCGGTCCGGAGCTCGACAGCGGCCTCCCGCTCGCAGGCGGCCACGAGCCCGCTGTGCAGCTCGCCGCGATGCACGACGGCATAGGGGTTGCCAAAGCGCGTGCGGAACGCGCCCATGACGTCGATATGGGTGATCTCCTCGCCCGACATCGCATCCATCAGGCGCAGCTTGTCGATGAAGACCGCCTTCGCGCGGGCAATCTTGCCGATCCCGAGACGATCGAGGGCGTGGAATGCATTGGGCCCGAGCTGGATGCCGGCGCCGATCTCGGCAAACCGGCCGGCCCGTTCGAGCACCGTGACCGCGAAGCCCTTGTGTGCGAGCGCCAGTGCCGCGGCCAAGCCGCCTATGCCGCCACCGGCGACGACGATCCGATCTTCAGCCACGTCCCCTCCTCCATGATCGTTCGCTATTCCCGCTGCTTCTCCGCACCGGGTTCCGGCGCCGCGCTCGTACGCCGGCTCGCCGGGAACTTCTTGCCCGCGGTCTGGATCAGCGTGTCGATCTCGCCGCGGGCGATCTCCGCCTCCAGCTGATCCAGGTTCTCGTAGAGCTGGATCAGCGTTGCCTTGAGCGACAGCGCCTCAGCGGTCGTCAGGCTGCTGGTCACGACCTCTTCGTAGTGCGCCGCCACCGGCATGTAGCGGTCGGCCAGCGCCCGCCCCGCCTCGGTCAGCGTCACCTGCAGGCTCCGCTGGTCGTTCTCCGGCCGCTGGCGCGTGAGCACGCCGCGCTTGTGCATGCCGGCGACGATGCGCGACAGGGTCGAAAGATCGGTCGAGGTGAGCGCCGCAAGCTCGCCGAGCTTCAGCGGCCGCGCCTCCTCCGCGAGCGCCGCCAGCACCCGGTACATCTGCAGCGACAGGCCGTCGCGCTTGATGACCTGGACGAACAGGTCGCCCATCCGGATGCCGAGGCGAGCGATCAGGTAGGGGAAGGAATCTGACAATCGATACATGGGGTTGGTTCCGGCGCTTGGTTCCCGGCGACAGGGGACCGCCCAGGCTTACCATGCACCGCTCCGATCGCAACTCTTGCATCAGCATCACTTGCATTTGCAATATTACCGTTGACAAGTTATCCACCGATCGCTCTGATGCTGTCAAGCAGGCAATCACGGTGACGAGGAACGAGGCGATGCAGGGCAAGGTGGCGCTCGAGGAGCATTTCGCGCTGACGGAGACGCTTTGGGACAGCGCACGTTTCGCGCCCGAGGCCGACTGGCCGGAGCTCAAGGCGCGGCTGATCGATATCCAGGACCGGCGGCTCCGCGAGATGGACGCGCACGGCATCGAGATGATGCTGCTGTCGCTGAACGCACCCGCCGTGCAGGCCGTGCCGGTGCTGCGCGACGCGATCGAGCTCGCCCGGCGCGCCAATGATTTCCTGGCCGAGCAGGTCCAGCGCCGGCCCGATCGGTTCCAGGGCCTGGCGGCCCTGCCGATGCAGGACCCGGACGCGGCGACGCACGAGCTCGTCCGGGCCGTGACCGAGCTGGGATTCCGCGGCGCGCTCGTCAACGGCTTCAGCGAGGCGCATGGGCTACCCCGGGCGATCTACTACGACACGAAGCCGTTCTGGCCGTTCTGGGCGGAGCTCGAACGGCTGGGCGTGCCGTTCTACCTGCACCCGCGCAATCCCCGGCCGGAGGACGCGCCGATCTATGACGGCCATCCCTGGCTCCTGGGCCCGACCTGGGCGTTCGGCCAGGAGACGGCGGTCCATGCGCTCCGCCTCATGGGCTCCGGCCTGTTCGACGCGCATCCGGCGATCCAGGTCGTCATCGGCCACCTGGGCGAGGGCCTGCCCTACTCGCTCTGGCGCATCGACAACCGCAACAAATGGATGAGCGAGCAGAACCGCTATCCGGCCAAGCGGAAGATCGCCGACTATTTCCGCGAGAATTTCTACATCACGACGTCCGGCAACTTCCGGACCCAGACGCTGATCGACGCGATGCTGGAGGTCGGCGCCGACCGCATCCTGTTCTCCGCCGACTGGCCGTTCGAGAACATCGATCACGCGGCCCAATGGTTCGACACGGTCGCGATCGCCGAGGCCGACCGGCTCAAGATCGGGCGCACGAACGCCTGGTCGCTCTTCAAGCTCGACACGCCTGCCCGATAAGCCCGCGGCCAAGCGGCAGAGAGGCACAACCCGGGAGGAAACCATGGCGATCACCCCCGAGATCGACGTGCATGAGGAACTGGCGACGGCCGACCTCGGCCCGTTCCACAAGACGTTGGGCATGCTCATCACGCTGGTGACACTGTTCGACGGCTACGACACGTTCAATCCGGCCTATGTCATCCATTACGTGATGAAGCCGTGGGGCCTGGCACCGGGCCAGGCCGGCCTGCTCGTCAGCTTCGGGCTCATCGGCTTCCTGGTCGGCGCCGTCGGCCAGGGCATGATCGCTGACCGGATCGGCCGGCGGGTGACGCTCATCGGCGGCCTGTGGATCGTGAACCTCTTCACGCTCGCGACGGCCTTGTTCGCCGATAGCTTCTGGAGCTACTGCGGGCTGCGCTTCCTGACCGGCCTGGGCCTGGGCGTGCTGCTGCCGCTCGGCGCCACCTACATCAACGAGTTGGCGCCGCGCCGGATCAGCAACCGCTTCTCGCTCTGGGGCGTGACACTCGGCTGGTCGCTGGGCGGCATGCTGGCCGGGCTCGCCGGCGTGTTCCTGACGCCCGTCTACGGCTGGCCGGCGCTCTATTACGTCGGTGCGCTCTCCCTGCCGCTCACCCTGGTGATCCAGCGCGTGCTGCCGGAAAGCCCGCGCTTCCTCGCCCAGCGCGGTCGGTCGGGCGAGCTTTCGGCCTTGCTGGGCCGGCTCCGGCCCGAACGACGGGCGCTCTACGCGGATGCCGTCTTCGTCTCCCATGAGGCGGCGGCAAAGGGCAATCCGGTCGCCGTCCTGCTGAGCGCCCGCTACCGGCGGCCGTCGGTCACCATCTGGCTCACCGCCTTCATGAGCTTGTTCGCCATCTTCGGCCTGACCGGCTGGATCCCGACCGTGATGATGCAGCGCGGCGAGAGTTTCGCGGCGTCGTTTGGCTTCGGCGCGCTGATGCAGGCGATGTCGTTCATCGGCGGGCTGACGCTGGCGCGCTTCGCCGACCGGCCGCAGGCGCGGGCATCGCGCTATCTCGCGGCCTGGTGGGCGGTCGGCGGCCTTGCGGTCGTGACCCTGGTCGTGGCCAGCGGCCATGTGCTGAACCTGGTCATCGTGGCGCTCGCCGGCTTCTGCATCGTCGGCGCGCAGCACGTCTTCAACAACGTCACGGCCAGTGCCTATGACACCGACGTGCGCGCGAGCGGCGTCGGCATGATGCTGGGCGTCGGCCGGCTCGGTGCCATCCTGGGGCCGTTCGCGGCCGGCTTGCTGCAGCAGGCGACCGGCGGGCCGGACGCGGTGTTCTGGGCGATCGGCGGGGCCGCGATCGTGGCGGCGCTGGCGATCGCATCGCTCGGCGCCCACGCGGCCGCTCCCGCGGTCGAGACCGAAGCAGCGACGGCGGGCTGAGGATGGAGCCCTTCACCTATAACGCCAGTGCCGTGCGCATCGTGTTCGGCCACGGCACGCGCACGGCTCTCGCCGACGAGATCGCCCGGCTCGGCTGCAGCCGCCCGCTGCTCTTGTCGACGCCGCAGCAGGCGGCAGAGGCGGAGCGCCTGGGCGCCGCGCTCGGCCAGCACTTCGCCGGCCTGTTCGCCGGCGCCGTGATGCACACGCCGGTCGAGGTGAGCGAAGCGGCCGTGGCCCATGCGAAGGCGGTCGATGCCGACTGCCTGGTCGCCGTCGGCGGCGGGTCGACGATCGGGCTCGGCAAGGCGGTGGCGCTCCGTACCGACCTGCCGCAGATCGTCGTGCCGACGACCTATGCCGGGTCGGAGGCGACCTCGATCCTGGGGCAGACCGCGGACGGCGCGAAGACGACGCTCAGGAGCCCAAAAGTGCTGCCGGAGGTCATCCTTTACGACGTCGACCTGACCCTGACCCTGCCGCCCGGACTGACCGCGGTGTCGGGCATGAACGCGATCGCCCATGCGGTCGAGGCGCTCTATGCCGCCGATCGCAACCCGGTCACATCCATGATGGCGGAGCAGGCCGTCCGCTCGCTCGCCCGGGCACTGCCCGTTCTCACGGCCGAGCCGCTCGACACGCCCGCGCGTGCGGAGGCGCTCTACGGTGCCTGGCTGAGCGGCACCTGCCTCAACGCCGTCGGCATGGGGCTGCATCATAAGCTCTGCCACACGCTCGGCGGCACGTTCGACCTGCCGCATGCCGAGACGCACACGATCATCCTGCCCCATGCCGTGCGCTACAACGCGCCGGCCGCACCGGACGCCATGGCGCGCATTGCCCAAGCGCTCGGCGCGGCGGACGCAGCCGGGGGCCTGTTCGATCTGGCCCAACGGCTGGGCGCGCCGACCGCACTCGCGGCGTTGGGCCTCGAGGAGAGCGATCTCGACCGCGCCGCGGCTCTTGCGGTCGCCGCACCCTATCCCAATCCCCGTCCGCTGAGCGAACCGGCAATTCGGGCCCTGCTCGGCAACGCGTTCCGGGGCATCCGGCCGAGCGAGGACAATTGCCATGCGTGACTTCGACGAGACCAACATCACCGCGGCCGTGATCGAGCAATTCGAAGCCGCGACCGATCCGCGCCTCAAGCAGATCATGGCCAGCCTGGTGCGCCACCTGCACGATTTCGTGCGCGACGTCGAACCGACGTTCGAGGAATGGTCCTTCGCCATCGACTTTCTGACCCGCACCGGCCAGATGTGCACCGACAAGCGCCAGGAATTCATCCTGCTGTCGGACACGCTCGGCATTTCGATGCTGGTCGACGCGATCAACCATCGCATGCCCGAGGGCGCCACCGAGACGACCGTGCTGGGACCGTTCTATGTCGAAGGCCCGCCCGAGCTGCCGCTCGGCGCCGACGTCTCGAACGGCATCGCGGACGAGCCGCTCCTGGTCGAGGGCACGGTTTCGTCGAGCGACGGCACGCCGCTTGGCGGTGCCATCGTCGACATGTGGCAGTCGGACAGCGACGGCTATTACGACGTGCAGCAACAGGATCTCGACGGTCCGCTGCTGCGCGCCCGGTTCCGGACCGACGCGGCCGGGCGGTTCTGGTTCCGCTCGATCATGCCGGCCTATTACCCGATCCCGCACGACGGCCCGGTCGGCCAGATGCTGGCGGCGACCGAGCGTCATCCGAACCGGCCGGCGCACGTGCATTTCATGATCGCCGCCGACGGCCACGAGACGCTCATCACGCATGTCTTCGCCGCCGACAGCCCCTACCTCGATTCCGACGCGGTGTTCGGCGTCAAGAACAGCCTGATCACGGAATTCGCCCGCCGCCCGGCCGGTCTCCCGATCGATCGCGACCATCGTCATCTCGCCTACGACTTCGGGCTGAAGCGCCTCGACGGCAAATGAGCTGCAAACCATCTCGAACAGGAGCGGTGCAATGACAACCACGGAAGATTTCGGCGATACCACGGCAAGCACGCCGGCCACGGCGGCCTGGACCTTGCTGACGGCCCGCGTGCTGCTGGCCCCGCTGTTTCTCTATAGCGGCGCGGGCAAGCTGCTCGCCTTCCACGCGACCGCGGCACGGCTGCCCGGCGGGGCCGACGGCTTCGGCGTCCTGCTTGCCGCCGGTGCGCTCTCGGTCGAACTCGGCTGTGGCCTTGCGGTCCTCCTCGGCCTGTTCGCGCGTCCGGCGGCCATGATCCTGATCCCGTTCACGATCGCCGTGACGCTGATGTTCCACAATTTCTGGGCAGCGCCCGAGGCGCAGGTCACGGCGCAGACCATCAATTTCCTGAAGAACCTGGGGCTTATCGGGCTCATGGGCCTGATCGCCACCTTCGGCCCCGGCCCCTTCGCGCTCGGCCCCCGCCGCTAGGCGAACGCTCAAGGCCGGTCGTTGACATCGTCTTCAGCTGAGGGCGTCAGCCGCCGACGACGTCACTCACGAGCCCCGCGATCGTCTGCAGGCGGCTCGGGGCTCCGCTGGCATCGCCCGATGGATTCGGCGCGGCGGTGATCGCCGGGCTCGCGCCATCGAGCGAAGGGAGGTTCGCCGGGTCGACGGGCGCTGCCGCCGGCATAGCCGGCAATGATGGCGTCGATGCCCCGGGGATCGAAGCTCCGGGGATTGATGCTCCGGGGATTGAAGCTCCGGGGATCGACGCTCCGGGGATTGGTGCACCAGCTGTCGGCAGGGCCCCGCCGGCCGGCATGGCGCTGGCCGCAAGCGCCGTCGGATCGGCCTGACCCGGCGCTGCCGCCGCGCCGAGGCCGGTTGCGGCCGACGGGTCCGGGACCGCGGACTGGAGCAGCGCGCCCGGTGTCGGAACGCTGGGCAACGCGGCGGAACCCGGCGTGGTGCCGGGGACAACGGTGTAGGAACTCATGCCATAGGAGGCGCCGATGGCGCCGGGCTGGACCATATCGCCGACCGAGAGCATGCGGGCTTCCTATTCCTTGCTGTTCAGCCAGATCTTGGCACCGTCCTGGGCGATCCCCGACGCGTCGAGCGTAATCGTGCTGCCGTTGCTCTGCAGAACGATGTAATCGGGCGTCATCTGGATCAGGCTCTTGCCGACCTGCAGGACGATCAGATGCTCGGCAGTCTGGACGGAGGCATTGCCGACCTGCACGAAGCAGTTGTTGGTCACCACCGTCGAGAAATCCTTCTGGGCTTTGAGGAAGACCTCCTCGTTGCCGGTCTTGTCCTCCATCGTCAGCTCGTTGTAGCCGCCGCCGCCGGGCGAGCTGCGCGAGCGGAGGCTGGTCTGGGTCATCTGGCCTGGCAGACCCAGATGGGTCTTGGTCTCGGCATTCGGCACCAGGCCCACGACCATCGGCCGGTCGGGATTGCCCTCCAGGAATCCCACCGCCACCTCCATGCCGATGCGCGGAATGACCTGGCTGCCGAAGCTGGCTCCGGCCCAGCTCTGCGCCACGCGGATCCAGCAGGAACTGTGCTCGTTAGAGGTGCCGCGCCGATCCCAGTGGAACTGCACCTTCACCTGGCCATTGGCGTTGGTGTGGATTTCCGCCCCTTGCGGGCCGACCACCACGGCCGTCTGCAGGCCGGAGATCACCGGCCGCGGCACGGTCCGGCGCGGCACGAACGGGGTCTTCGACGGGATGCAGCTGAAGCTGTTCTGATAGCCCATGCCGCTGTGCGAGCCGGTCTCGTAGCTCGCCCCGGTCGCCTGATGGGTCGCCGACAGCACGACGTAGCTGCCGTTCTCGGACTCGACCGGATGGCCCGACAGCGTGAAGCGGTCGCCCGGCGCGATCGAGCGGCAGGTGCCGCCGCCGTGGATCATCTCGCGCGCGACCTCCTCCGCCTGCATGGCGAGCTTCGTCGCGTCGGCACCGGCGCCCTTGTCGTCGTGCAGCCCCGGATAATCGAAATATTCGTGGTCCGGATGCTGCTGATAATCCGACTTGGTCGGCGTCCGCTCGAGCAGGCTTGTGCGGTTCGTCTCGAAATTATAGTCCTGCCGCGCCCAGGCGGTCGCCTGGTAGGCATAGCGCCGTTGCCATTCCGCGATGTAGTTGGTCTCCGACGAGCCGGTCGAGAACGGCAGGATGGGCTCGGTGCCGGTGCTGTAGCCGGCTGTCTGGTAGCCCACCACCAGCACGTGCCGCTTGGCCTCGTGCCGGAAGTAGAAATAGAGCCCTTCCTCCTGCAGCAGCCGGAGGACGAAGTTGAGGTCGGTTTCCCGGTACTGGACGCAATAGTCGCGTTGGCTGCAGCTCTTGGTCATCCGCGAGAAGTCATAGTCCTTGTAGCCGAGCTCGCCGAAGATCGTCTCGAGGATGTTCGGCACCGTCTTGTTCTGGAAGATCCGGCAGTCGCTGGTGCGGCCGAGGAACCAGAGCCAGGGGACGATGCTCAAGCGATAGTGGCGCTGGCCGCGCGACGCGGCGTAGCCGGCACTCACCGATTCCACATAACCGTTGAACGAGCGGTACTCGCCCTCGCTGAGGCGCAGGTTGACCGTGACCTGCTTGGCGATCAGTTGCCGCGGCTCGAAGCTCTCGTCGACGGACCGTACCTGGGCGTGGAACGAGAACAGGCTGGAAATCGCTTCCTGCCCGCCGAAGCTTTCTGCCAAGAGCATGTTGGGGCCCAGCGGCGTGTCGATCGTCAGAACCCGATCGTCCTGCACAAATCCGTCCATCCCCGTGCCCCTCAGCCCCAGCCGCGACGCGTTCAATCCGCGGTTGGGGAAACAACCCGACGCTGCAAAGGTTCCAGCACCTGCGACAAAACCATGCCGCGTTCGAAGGGCATCGCAACGCCACCCTAGGCTTGTCACAAAAGGGCAACCGCCCCGCGCCATGCGACAACTTGCGCGGAATGCCTCGTGCCGGTTTCGCCGATTTCCACGCACAATCATGGAGCGAAACGACAAGATCGCCGTTCACTCCGATGGCTTCGACGC
This sequence comes from Aliidongia dinghuensis, assembly GCF_014643535.1. Taxonomy (NCBI): domain Bacteria; kingdom Pseudomonadati; phylum Pseudomonadota; class Alphaproteobacteria; order Rhodospirillales; family Dongiaceae; genus Aliidongia; species Aliidongia dinghuensis. Next base: position 342,272 of record NZ_BMJQ01000006.1, read on the forward strand.
CACATGGGACGCCGGCATATGGAAGGCCGGCACATGGGACGCCGGCACATGGAGGGAACCCGCAAGATGGCGCCGCCCAAACCGACCTTCTGGGGCCCTTATCTCAACGAGGCGGAAGCGCGCACCTGCCTCAGCGCCTTCGCCGCCCAGGTGATCGGCCCCGGAACCGGCGTGATCTTCTGCGACGGCATCGGCGCCGCCTATCTGCAGCAGCCGTTCTACGATGCCGACGGCAGCGGGCTCGTGCTCGTCGCAACCTGCCGCGCCGAGCTGCCGCCCCCGCCGCCGTCCCCGCCGGCCGGTGGCGTCTGGCAGAAGATCGAGCGCTTCTTCGAGAACAGCATGACGACGCTCGGCGAGCAGCAGATGCGGCAGTCCGAAGCCCAGCTCGCCATGGGCCAGCAGGAGGCAAAGTGGCTGAAGGAGGGCTGGACCAGCATCCACGAGTTCGTCGAGGGCCATAAGACCGCCTTCGACGGCGCCGCCGTCGTGGGCGATGTCTTCGGCTTGGTCGCGGGCGTGGTGGCGGGCTTTGCCATGGTAGGTGCCGGCGTAACGCTTCTCCCCGCTTTGGCGGTGCTCGCGGGCTTCGCATCGCTGGCCCTACTCGCCGAAGACGGCCGCATGTTTGTGGCCGAAATTAAGGGTGACGAAGTCCGCAAGAAGCAGATCGAGAATAGCCGGGACTACAAGATAATCGAACTCATCTGCCCACTGCTGCTTCTACCGGATCTGGTCGCGAGTGGGCCGCGCGCGGTGGCCAGCATCACCAAAACGACAAGGGAAGTGCAGGAGACACGCGAAGTGGTCGATGCCGGCGAAGAAGCGCTCAACGCCCAGCGCGCGGCAAACGATGCCTATCAAGAGGCGCACGCGAGCAAGCTCGGCCAGAACAACATCAAGACCAAGGTGCAGCGCATGCACGCTCGCGCCAACAAGCTCGCACGCGCCCTCAAGGCGGCGCAGGAACGGCTGGCCGATGCGCAGCGCGAATTCATCCGCCTACGCGTGCTCGAGCTGCCAGCCTATGCCGGCTCCATCTACGCCCAAGGGCTTTACGCCGTAGAGCCGCCCGACTACTTGCAAGACTTGTCGCATGGCGGGCCGGAGCATGCGCCCGCAGGCCAGACATCCCAGTCGCCGCATCCTCTCGGCGCCAACCCTTCGGCGCACAATCCCATGAATTTGCTGATCCCGAAGGGCGCCGAGCGCCGTCCCCCGTCCCATGCCCAGATGAGCTTCCAGGTCGCGGTCAGCCACAATGCAGCCGCAGCGAAACAATGAGATAGAAATGGCACAGCCTGGAAACCGCCCTCGCGGTGCACCACGCGCGGTATTACCCGCGGTCGCAGCCTGGTATCTGCTGATCGGTATGACCTGCGTCGAAATCACTGAGTTTCTGCCATATTTGACCGGCAGTGAACACGGTGCTTTCTTCATGGTCGGCTGGCCTGTAGCTGCGGCGCTTGGGCTAACAGTGCTCGGCGGGATGGGCTCAGGCAAACTCTGGGCCGTCCGGCTATTCCGCTGGAGCGTCTATGCCGCCGTCGCTTGCTATCTGCCACTCTTGGGCGCCGCGATCTATGCGTTCGTCGGCGACGCACCGCGCCAGCAGGATCCTCTCGCCCCCGACTCGGCGATCGTAGGGTTCATCTTCTTGGCCGTGGAGGCGGTCGCCCTGTTCGTGCTGTTCCGCGCCTTCCGCCGGGTGCGCTGGCTCGACCCGCGGTCCCTGCCCAAGGAATGGGAGCCGCCGGGGCGCCCCGTTCGCTTCCCGTGACCAAGCGCAAGCACCGGGCTGCCAATCCGCATCCCAAGCGCCCCATTCACCCACGAGCCGGCGGGGGGGCAGGATCGGCACGACCCGGAAACCGCCCGCGCAGGGCGCCGCGCGCAGCGTGGCCCGCGGCTGGCGCCTGGTATTTGCTTCTCATCACGACCTTCTGCGTAAGCCCCCTGTTCCTCCCCTCCTTTGTGGGCACCGAGCACCACTTGCCCTTCTTGGTCGGCTGGCCACTGACCACGGCATTCATCATAACGGTTGCCGGCGGCATGGGTGCCGGCAAGCTCTGGGCGGTCCGACTGTTTCGTTGGAGCGCGTATGGCGCAGCCGCTTGCTATCTGCCGCTTCTGGGTGTCGCGATCTACGCATTCACCGCCGACGCGCCCCGGCAGCTGGCCCCTCTCGCCCCTGACACGGCGATCACGCAGTTCATTATCTCGGCTCTGGAACTGATCGCCTTCTTCGTGCTGTTCCGCGCCTTGCGCCTTGCGCCGTGTGCGCTGGCTCGACCCGCGCTCCCTGCCGAACGAATGGGAGCCGCCCGGTCCCATTCTCCGATATCCCTGAGAGCAGATCTGCGCGACCAAAATCCACAACTTACACGCGCAGCAAAAAAGAATCTTCGCGCCGGGACAAAATGCAATCTGAGGTGTTTGCGAACGCCTGCGTCGGTCAACCTGTCGCTGTCGGTGCGTTTGTGCCGATCCGGAGCGCTGGACCGCTTGCATCGGCGATGAATTAGTCGGGACCTCAACCCTGTCGCGCAGCCCGCGCCAGGGAACATCGGTGAGGAACGCATGAGCCTTCAACTACGCGTGCTCGACCCCGGTGACTGCAGCGTGATCGAGGGCGAGACGCGCATCTGTACGGGCCCGGCCTTTACGATCGGCCGGGGGCCCGACAACGACTGGGTGCTGCTCGACGCGCAACGCCATCTTTCGAAACACCATTGCCGGATCGAACGGTCGGAGACCGGCTACCTCATCGTCGATACCAGCACCAACGGCGTCTATGTCGGGGATTCGTCGGCACCGGTCGGCCGCGGGAATTCTCATCCGCTTGCGAACGGCGACATCCTCAATCTCTCGACCTGCGTCGTCCGCATCGAGATCAGCGGCGAGCTGGCAGCGAGTGCGGCCCCCCGCACCCTGATCGTCGAGCCTCCGCCGCCGGCCGCGACGGGCGAGACGATCATCGCGCCGAGCTTCTTCGGCGCGTCCGCATCGCGCTTCGCCTGGTCGAAGCCGACCGTGTCGGACGAGAAGCCGGCGGCGGCCCCGTTCGAGCCCATCACCGGGTTCCCCGGCGCCGGGATCGGCACCGACGCCGCGCCGGGCGATACGGCCGGCACGCCGATGGCGCTTGCCGGGCCGAGCGACAATCCTGCGGTCACCGAGACCTTCTTCCGGGCACCCGAGATCCTGCGCCCGGCCGTGCCGGTCGACTGGCACAAGGAAGCGGCCGACCGTCTGCCTGTGGAGCCCCAGCCCCTCGCAGCACCCGTCGAAACGCCGGCATCCGACGAAGCGGCCGTGTCACATCGCATCATCGAAGCCGACGTCATCGACCTGCCGGTGGTCTCGCCCCGGGTCAAGACGGCGCCGGTTCTGAGCCCGCCGCCCCCTCCGGCGCCCGCTCCTCACACGGTCACCCCTCACACGCCCACCCCTCACACGCTGGCACAGGCGCGCCCGCCGGCAGCAGCCCCGTCGGCCGAGATGCCGGCCGACGCCCAGCGCCTGATCGAGGCGTTTCTCGACGGTGCCGCCCTGCCGATCGACGCCTTCGACATGACCGATCCGGCGGCGACCCTGCGCAAGATCGGCCAGGCCTTCCGCGAGGCGGTCGGCGGCATCCGCGAGCTGCTCGAATCGCGCGCCATGCTCAAGGCCGAATTCCGGCTCGAGCACACGCTCGTCCGCGCCCGCGACAACAATCCGCTCAAGTTCTCGAACAATCTCGACGGCACGCTCGCCGTCCTGCTCGGCCGCCGCGTGCCAGGCTTCATGGAGCCGCCCGAAGCGATCCGCGAGAGCGTGCGCGACGTCAAGGCGCACGAGATCGCGATGATGGCCGGGCTGCGCGCGGCCTTGACCGCCCAGCTCGAGCAATTGGCGCCAGCGCAGATCCGGGCCCAGGCGGAAAAGGGCGGCGGTCATGCCCTGCTGCCGCAGACCCGCAAGGCGCGCCTCTGGGACCGCTACGAGGAGTTGCACGAGGACATGTCGACCGAGCAGGTGACCGGCAGCCCGGTCGGCCGCGGCTTCGCCGAAGCCTATTCGCGCCAGTTCCGCAAACTCTGATTTTCCAAGCACTACGGCCCCGGCCGATGGGTTCCGGGGCCAGACACAAGACCGGGACCAGACATAAGACCGAACCGAACATCAGGTCGAGCAGAAGGACATCGGACTCGCATGGCACGTTTTCCGTCGAGCGGCATCGCGCTCTCAACCTTGCTACTTCTGTCGCTTGGCGCTTGCGCATCCAAGCCGCCGACCACCCTGTCGATCAATGTCGCCGCGGCCGATACCGTCAATCCGGACATCTACGGCCGTCCCTCGCCGGTCGTGACGCGTATCTATGAACTGAGCGGCACCGACCGGTTCTCGAAGGGCGACATTTTCCAGCTGCTCGACCACGACAAGGACGTGCTCGGCGGCGACATGCTCGATCGCAGCGAGCTCATCCTGCAACCGGGCGAGAGCCGGACGATCAAGATGCCGGTGAAGGACGGCGCCAAATATCTGGGCGTCGTCGCCGGCTATCGCGACGTCGATCACGCGGATTGGCGCTCGGTCACCCAGATGCCGATGACCGACGACGTCTCGACCCTGGTCACGGTCGGCCGGCTCAGCGCGAAGATCGAGGAGACCGAAAGGAAATGACCCGCCGTTATTTCCCCACCCGGTCGATCGGTACCCGCAATGCACGCTTATAACAAGGTGGTCTGGAGCGAGGGCATGTTCCTGCGCGTCCAGCATTTCCAGCAGGCCGATCGCTACGCCGAAGCGCTGCTCAAGGCCCGGACCGAATATCTGCGTCCGTTCCCATGGGGTGTGACCGAACTCTCGATCAATCGCGAGCTGCTGGCCACGGGCAAGTTCGCGCTCAACAGCTGCAGCGGCGTCATGCCCGACGGCACGCCCTTCGCGATCCCGGACGAGGCGGATCACCCGCCGCCGCTCGAGCTGTTCGACACGGCGCGCGGCAGCGTCATCTATCTGACGCTGCCGGCGCGTCAGCCGGGCCAGGCTGAGATCGGCCAGCTGGACCGGGAGGACGCCGGCACGCGCTTTTCGCCGATCGATTGCACCGTCGTCGACGCGAACCTCGGGACGGAGCAGCGCAGCACCTTACGGGTCGGCAAGCTGCGCCTGCGCTATCAGCTGGATTCGGCGTCGCTCGGCGGCTACGAGCGCATCGGCCTCGCCCGTGTCGTCGACGTCCGGGCCGACCGGTCGGTCCTGCTCGACGACAAATACATCGCCCCCGCGCTCTCGATCGGCGCCCAGCCGACGCTCGCCGCCTATGCGACCGAGCTTTTGGGCCTCATCAGCCACCGGGCCGAGGCGCTCGCCGCTCGCATCACCGATCCGAGCGCCAGGGGCTCGGCCGAGATCGCCGACTTTCTGCTGCTGCAGGCGTTGAACCGGCACGAGCCGGTGCTGCGCCACGCGGTCGGCATCGCGCCGTCCCTGCACCCTGAGGATCTCTATCGGCTGTGCTGCGAGATCGCGGGCGAGATCGCGACCTTCACGACCGAAGCCAAGCGGGCGAGCGTCTTTCCCGATTATCGGCACGACGATTTGCAGAGCTCCTTCGCCCCGATCTTCATCGACCTGCGCTCGTCGCTGAGCGCGGTGCTCGAGCAGACCGCGGTGCCGATCCCACTGCAGGACCGGCGCTACGGCATCAAGGTCGGCATGATCTCCGACCGCTCGCTGCTGACGAACGCGTCGTTCGTGCTGGTGACGCGGGCCGACATGCCGATCGAGCATCTCCGGCGCATGTTCCCGAACCAGGTCAAGATCGGCCCGGTCGAGGAGATCGCCCAGCTGGTGAACGTCGCTTTGCCGGGCATCAGCGTCCGTCCGCTGCCGGTGGCGCCGCGCCAGCTGCCGTACCGCAACGGCTCGGTCTATTTCGACCTCGACCGCAGCAACCCGCATTTCAAGCAACTGCAGAAGTCCGGCGGCATCGCCATCCATCTCGCCGGCGACTTCCCGCAGATCGAAATGGAACTCTGGGCGATCAAGGGCTGACCTGATGACGCTGTACAGCACCCACGGGGGCGGACCCGAGCAAACCATCGTCAAGCCCACGCCCGGCGGCCGGCGGCCGAGTGCGGCCCCGGTACGGCCGGTCGAAGCGGCGCCATCCTACCGGGCGGAGGATGTCGCCGACCTCACCGCCGGCGGCATCAATCCGCTGGTCGCGGCGGCCGGGCCGATCCTGGGCCTGGTCCGACGGCTCACCGCCTCCGTCGAGCAGAGCAACGTGGACCTGCTGCGCGAACGGGTGATCGCCGAGATCCGTACCTTCGAGAAGCGGGTCCTGGCCGCCAGCGTTCCGGCCGAGGCGGCGCGCGCCGCCCATTACGCGCTGTGCGCGACACTCGACGACGTCGTGCTGAACACGCCGTGGGGCAATCATTCGAGCTGGACGCGCAACAGCATGGTGTCGACCTTCCATCTCGACGTCAGCGGTGGCGAGCGCTTCTTCGACCTCCTGACCCACCTGCACCGCGAGCCCGGCGCCAACCGGGATGTGCTTGAGCTCATGTATCTCTGCCTGTCGCTCGGTTTCGAGGGCCGGCTCCGCATCATTCCGCACGGAGCACTCGAGCTGGCGCGCATCCGCGACGGCCTCTATCGCACGTTGCGCCAGCAGGGCGACTTCGAGCGCGAGCTGTCGCCGCATTGGCACGGTATCGAGGCGGTGCATCGCCCCTTACGCTCCTACGTCGAGCTGTGGACGATCGTGGCCGCGAGCGTGATCATCATCACGCTCATGATCGTGGGCTTCAGCTTCGCGCTCAACCGCAGTTCGGACGGCACGCTGAAGACGCTCGCAACCCTGCCGCCGACCGGCACCCCCAGCATCCATGTCGCCGCCCCCGCGTTGCCGGCCCCGCCGCCGAAGAATGTCGCGTTCGATCACCTGAAGACGTTCCTCAAGCCCGAAATCGACCAGAAGCTGGTGACGGTCTCGGGCGAAGGCGCCACCGTCACCGTGCGCATCCGCAACAGCGGCATGTTCCCGTCGGGCAGCGCCACGATCGACGAGCGCTACGACGGGTTGGTCGACCGCATCGCCCAGGCACTCGACGGCGAGCCCGGCAAGATCTTGATCACCGGCCACACCGACAACGTGCCGATCCATACGGTGCGCTTCCCGTCGAACTGGCACCTGTCGACCGCGCGGGCCGAAGCGGTCGCGGACATGGTGAAAGCGCACCTCGCCGACAAGACCCGCGTCACCTCCGAAGGCCGGGCCGATGCGGAACCGCTCGCGTCCAACGATACGCCGGAGGGCCGCGAGACCAACCGGCGCATCGACATCATGCTGACCCGCCCGACCCTGTCTCGCCCGGCCGGAGCCCAAGCACCATGAATCCGTTAAGCATCCTCAGCGTGGTCCTGTCGCGCTTCAAGGGCCGCTGGGTCTCGTCGCTGATCTGGGCGATCGGCCTCGCGACGGTCCTGTGGTTCCTCGCCGACATGATCGTCATCCACGGCTACCGGCCGCTGGAAAGCGACGAATCCCGCCTGATCGCCATCGCGGTCGTGTTTGCCGTCTGGCTCGTCGCCAACCTGATCGTCGTCTGGGTGAAGCGCCGGGCCAACAAGGCGATGATCGAGAACCTGACCGCGGTCGATCCCAACCGCCCCGGCGATGCGACGGCCGAGGAGATCGCCCAGCTCCGCACCCGGCTGCAGGAGGCGCTGGGCCTGCTGCGCAAGACCGGCAGCGGCCGGCGCTGGGGCCGCGACTACCTCTACCAGCTGCCCTGGTACGTCATGATCGGCCCGCCGGGCTCGGGCAAGACCACCGCCCTTCTCTCGTCGGGCCTCAAGTTCCCGCTGTCGAACACGCTCGGCCGCGATCCGCTCAAGGGCATCGGCGGCACCCGGAACTGCGACTGGTGGTTCACCGAAGAGGCGATCCTGCTCGACACGGCCGGGCGCTACACGACCCAGGACAGCGACCCGCAGATCGACCAGGCCTCGTGGCTGGGCTTCCTCAACCTGCTCAAGTCCAGCCGGCCGCGCCAGCCGATCAACGGCGTCATCCTGGTGATCAGCCTTTCGGACGTGGCGGCGCGGGATCCCGCCGAACGGCTCGGCCATGCCCAGGCCATCCGCCAGCGCCTGAACGAGCTCTACGAGCATTTCGGCCTGCGCTTCCCGGTCTATGTGCTGTTCACCAAGGCCGACCTGATCGCCGGTTTCGTCGAGTATTTCGACGCCTATACCAAGACCGAGCGCGAGCAGGTCTGGGGCGCCACCCTGCCGCTCGACAAGGCGGAGCTGGGCGAGGAAGGCATCGTCACCCAGGTGCCGGCCGAGTTCGACCAGCTGGTCGGCCGGATGAACGATCAGCTGCTGGAGCGGGTGCAGCAGGAGCCCGACATCGAGCGGCGCGGGTTGATCTACAGTTTCCCCAACCAGATCGCGAGCCTGCGCGATTCGGTGCAGGAGCTCCTGACCGAGATCTTCCGCCCGACCCGGTACGAGCAGCGCGCGCTCCTGCGCGGCGTCTATCTCGCGTCCGGCACCCAGACCGGCACGCCGATCGACCGCATGATGAGCGTCATGTCGTCGGCGTTCGGTGTCACGCCGCAACGCCTGCCGGCCTTTCCCGGCCAGGGGCGCAGCTATTTCCTGACCCGCCTCTTCCGCAACGTCATCTTCGCCGAGGCGGCGATGGTCGCGACCGATCCGCGCGCCGACCGGCGGCAGCGGGCGCTGCGCATCACCGCCTATGCCGCCGCCGCCCTGCTGATCATCGGCCTCGCCGCGATCTGGACGAACGGCTATCTCGCGAACGAGCGGCTCATCGCCGAGATCGACGGCGAGCTCGCGACCTACCAGAAGACGGTCGCCGGCATCCCGTCGACCGACGTCAGCGACACGGACATCGCGCGGACCGTCCCGGCGCTCAACGAGCTGCGCGCGCTGCCGACCGGGCTCAAGACCGAGCGTCCGAACAGCTGGCTCACGGTCGGGCTCTACCAGGGCGACAAGCTGCTGTTCCAGCATGACGCGGTCTATCACCGGGCGCTCAATGGCCTGTTCCTGCCGCGCCTGCTCACCCGGCTGCAAGGTCAGATCCGCGACCACATCGACGACGTCGACTATCTGAGCGAGGCGCTCAAGGCCTATCTGATGCTCGGCAACCAGGGGCCGTTCGACCGGGAATTCGTGCGCCGCTGGCTGGTGGTCGACTGGGCGGCGACATATCCCGGCCCGGCCAACGAGCAGCTGCGCAACGACCTCGCGAGCCACTATGACGCGCTCGCCGAGGCGCCGCTGCCGAACATCGCGCTCGACGGCGGCCTCATCGACCAGGCCCGCAAGACGCTGCAGCAGGTGCCGCCGGCCAATCGCGCCTATGCGCTCATCAGGCAGAGCAAGGCGGCGCGCGACCTGCCGGCTTGGCGTATCATCGATCACGCCGGCCCGGCCGCCGACCAGGTGTTCACCCGTGTCTCGGGCAAACCGCTCGCGAGCGGCATCCCCGGCATCTACACCTATCGCGGCTTCTACGAGGTATTCCTGCCGGCGCTGTCCGGCGTCGCCCAGCAGGTCGAGGCGGAGCGCTGGGTGCGCGGCGGCACGGCCGGCGAGGACGCGGCGACGGCCTCGACCGACGCCTTCAAGCACGACGTGCTGGCGCTCTACCTCAACGACTACCTGACGCAGTGGCAGAGCCTGCTCGCCGATGTCCAGCTCGTCCAGACGCAGTCGCTCGACCAGGCGATCGCCGAGCTCAATCTCCTGTCCGGCCCGGATTCGCCGTTGAGCCTGCTGCTGAAAAGCATCGCGAAGGAGACGAGCATCAGTCGCCCGCCCGGCGGCGACAAGCCGGACGAGGCGACGCTGCGCCTGACCGCACTCCTGGCACCGGCGAGTGGTGCGGCGGCGTCGCCCACGGCGCAGATCGACCAGAAATTCAAGCCGATCCAGGATCTCGTCACCGCCGCGAACGGCGCGCCCGCACCCATCGACGACATGACGCGCAGCCTCGGCAACGTCTATCAGCAGCTGAGCCACGTCTCGCGCTCGCCGGTCAAGGGCCAGGCCATGCTCCATGCGGTCGCCGACGGTTCGGGCGACGGCGGCGTGCAGCAGATGGCCGCCGACGCGCGGCGGCTGCCGGCGCCGCTCGACGGTTGGCTCGGCGGCATGGCGAACAATGTCTCGTCGATCTCGGTCGGCGGCGCCCGTTCGCAGCTGGGCGATCTGTGGGATTCCGAGGTGCGCAATTTCTGCGTCAAGGCGACGAACCGGCGCTATCCCTTCTTCAAGGACAGCACGAACGACGTGCCGCTCGACGATTTCGCCAAGCTGTTCGCGCCGAACGGCCTCATCGACAATTTCTTCAACGCCAACCTGAAGCCGCTGGTCGACACGTCGCGTCATCCCTGGCGCTGGCAGCATGTCGAAGGGTCGGCCGACCTCGGCATCGCGCCCGGCGTGCTGGCTGAGTTCGAGCATGCGGCCGCGATCCGCGACGCCTTCTTCGCTGGCAGCGGCAATCAACCGCTGGTCCATTTCGAACTGACCCCGGTCGAGCTCGACGCATCGGCGACGGAGATCCAGATCGACCTCGACGGCCAGCATACCGACTATCGGCATGGGCCCACCCGGCCATCGCCAATGCAATGGCCGTCGCCCGGTGGCGGCGCCCAGACGCGCGTCGCCTTCTCCTCGCCGGCAAGCGGGCAGGCGAGCAGCACCAATTCCGGACCTTGGGCCCTGTTCCGGCTGTTCGACGCCTCGGAAATGCAGCCAGGCCCGTCGAGCGACACGTTCCGCGTCACCTTCACGGCCGGCGGCAAGCACGCGAGCTACGACGTGCGGACGAGCAGCGTGCTCAATCCCTTCAACCTCAAGGATTTGAGGCAGTTCCGGTGTCCGACGTCGTTCTGAACCCGCCCACGGCCGCGCACGAGCCCGGCTTCTATGGGAAAATGCCGGCGCGCGGCGATTTCATCGCCCGGCGCCTCGACCCGAAATTCCTGAAGCCGCTCGACGAATGGCTGCAGCGCTCGATCGCGACCAGCCAGCGGCAGCTCAAGGATTTCTGGCTGACCGCCTATCTCGATACGCCGATCTGGCGCTTCGTCATGGGACCGGGCCTGTGCGGCGATATCCCGGTCGCGGGCGTGCTGATGCCGAGCGTCGACCGGGTCGGCCGCTATTTTCCGCTGGTACTCGCCGCCTCGCTGCCCGGCTGCTCGGCGCCGGTCCGGCTGATGCGGACGGCCGACGACTGGTTCGGCCAGATCGAACGGCTGGCGCTGAGCTCGCTCGACGACGAGTTCGATTTCGACCGGTTCGACAATGCCATGCGGGCGATCGGCCTGCCGGCGTACGAAAGCCAGCTGCCGACCGGCAGCGCCGAGCGTTCCGGCTTCCGGGTCGATCTCGCGGACGATCCGGCGCTGACGCAGGCCTACAGCACGATCCTGGATCAGGTGCTGGTCGGCTTCGACAACCGGTTCAGCCTGTGGTGGACCACCGGGTCCGAGCGCGTGCGCAGCTCCCTGCTGATCGCGCCGGGCCTGCCGGCACCGCAGAATTTCGCCGCCTTCATGGACGGCAAATGGGACGAATGGGGCTGGGAGCGGCCGTCGGCGTCGATCCCGATCGATCTCGACGTGCCGGTCCTGCTGCTGAAGCCCTCGATCGAGCTGCCGAGCTTCGGGCGCAGCCATCCGGGGGCCAAGCGCACCAGCAACCAGGACGCCTATCTCTTGCGGCCGGACCTCAGCCTCTGGGCGGTCGCGGACGGCGTCGGCGGCCACCAGGCCGGCGAATTCGCCAGCCGCACGGTCGTCGACCAGCTGAACCAGGTCCTGCCGCCGCTGTCGGCCGGCAGTTTCGTCGACGACGTGCAGGCCGCCTTGGGCGAGGCGAACGCCAAGCTTCGGGAGAAGGCGGCGCTGCTCGACGAGAATGCGATCGTCGCCTCGACGGTTGCGATCCTCATCACCTACGGCAACGGCTTCACCTGCCTCTGGGCGGGCGACAGCCGGATCTATCTCTACCGCAAGGGCGTCCTGCGCCTGCTGACCCGGGATCATGTCTCCCAGCCGGCCGCCGCCGGCAGCGGCAAGTCGGCCGCCATCACGCGCGCGGTCGGGGCCGCCGCCCGGCTCGAGCTCGATGTCGTGCACGACCAGTTCGAACCGGGCGATCGCTTCCTGTTGTGCAGCGACGGGCTGAGCGGCGTGCTGAAGGCGGACGAGCTCGCCGATGCGCTTTCCGTCCCCGCCACGAGTGCCACGATCGACCGGCTGATCGAGGACGCGCTGGTGTCCGGCGCGCCCGACAATGTGACCGCAGTCGTCATCGAAATCCCCGAGGGCCTCCGCATCAAGGAAACCGATCCTGGGGAGAGCGGGCATGGAACTTGAGAACGAGGCGCAGCTCGAGAAGCCGGACGACGAGCTCACCCGCCTCGACCTGGCCCCGGCCCCGCCTGAGGAGGAAACCACCGCGCTCGTGCTCGCCGCGGAAGACGGGCCGGCGCCGACCGAGCAGTCGCCCTACGACGCGGCGCAGGAGCAGCTCGAACGGCACCTCGCGACCTTCATCAGCAAGGTGACGGGCGAGGCCCACCGGCTGGGGCTCGGCCGGACCAACGTTGCGGAGCTGCTCGTTACCGCGCGCGGCGTGCTCGACCGCTATATCGCGAGCGAGGCCGGCGCCGACGAGGCCGGGCAAGGCGGCACCCTGCCGCCGGGGCGCATTCTCGCGAACAGCTTCATCGTCCGCAAACTGCTCGCGACCGGCGGCATGGGCGAGATCTATCGGGTGCGCCACCGGGATCTCAAGACCGACCACGCGATGAAGCTGCTGCGCCAGGAATATCGCAACGACGACAAGCTGGCCCAGCTGTTCGAGGAGGAGGCGCGGCTGCTGCTGCGCGTCCGGCACGACGCGATCGTCGGCTGCCAGGCCCTGCTGCGCGACACGGACGGCCGGCAGATGATCCTGCTCGAGTTGATCGAGGGGCCGTCGCTGTCACAGCGGATGCGCCGTAGCCCGCTGGGCTTGGGCGATCTCATCCGCCTGATCGAGCGGATCGGCGGCGGCCTCAAGGCGCTGCATGCGGCCGGCATCGTCCATCAGGACCTGGCGCCCGACAATATCCTGCTGCCCGACGACGATTTGGCCCAGGCGAAGATCATCGATTTCGGCGTAGCACGCAGTCTCGGCCCACCCGGTACCGGCGTCAGCATCGATTTCGCCGGCAAATATTCCTTCGCCGCCCCGGAGCAGGTCGGCCTCTACGGCGGCAAGGTCGGCCCGGTGGCCGACATCTATGCCTTCGGCCTGACCCTGATGGCGGCGGCGCGCGGCGAGCGGCTGCCGATGGGCCAGACCGCCGAGGAAGCGGCCGCGGCCCGCCAACGGGTCCCGGCACTCGACGCCGCCCCGGAGCGGCTGCGCCCGCTCATTGCACGCATGCTCGAGCCCGACCCGCGCCGGCGCCTCGCCGGCCTCGACCAATTGCTGGCCGAGGCGCGCGCGATAACGGCACTCGGCCATCGGCCCGAGCCTCGCGGCCTCGCAAAATGGGTCGGCTGGCTCCGCCGGCGCTGATCGTCGCCCGTTGAGCGTCGTCCGATGGCTTAGGCGTCGTCCGATGGCTTAGGCGTCGTCCTTGCGTCCTTGGGCTTCGGCCAGCAGCCCATCGAGCCAGAGAAGGTAGGCGTGCGTGCTCATGCCAGGCTCCTGCGCATGCCCGCCGCTCAGACGTTCCAGCTCCGCGTCGAGATCATTGGCCTTAGTTTTGAGAAAATGCGCGATCTCCGCTCGAGTCTCCGCGATCGTCGCGGCATCCGAAACATCGATAAAGGCATTCACCGCGTCATCCAGATCAGGGCCGAAGATATCGAAATCCTGATTCAGGTACCCCGCGAGGAGAGTGAACAGATTGAAAAATTGCTTTTGCAGTTCACTGTAGCCCACAGCGGCTGTCCTCAGAGATGTGAAGGATACGCCGTAAGTACAAAGTATACCTTCTGCCCTACGACCGTCTTCCGCAGCACCACCTGCACTTTGCTGACTGATTTCAGCGTGCCAGTCAGTCGAGGAATGGTGACGCCGACGATCTGTCCGGCATCGTAGATCGGAAGCGGCAGGATCGCACCTGGCTTTGCCGTCGACGCCCAACTCTGAATTTGGCTGGCGTTTGCGCTAATGGCCCGGCTGACGAACTTCTCCGCCTCCGGCAAGCTGCGGAAGGTCCCGGCGGCGGGGATCTTCGGTTCTGTCGCAAGACGGTTGCGCAGGAACGCCTCGTCCTTGCCGACGTGGCGCGCGATCGTGTGGCCGCCGGCCGCCTCCTCGGCCTTCAAGTCGATCATGCCTTCGCGGACGGCGAGCGCACGCGCCGCGCCAAGGCCGGCGGCGGCGACCACCGGCACGGCGATGTCGACGACGATTCCGACCGTCTCGGCCGTATCTGGATCGCAGCCGAGGCTGCGGGCAGCGGCCCGGGCCGCCCGTTCGGTCAGCGTGCTATAGGAACGGCCGGTCCAGAGCTCGAATGCGCCCGTCGCGGTGTTGTCGACGCCGTTGGCGCCGAGCACGGCGCCGCCCGCCTTGGTGAGCGCCGTCGGCTCCGGTGCCAGGAACAGGCCCGCGGCGCCGACCAGTTCGATGGCGCCGCCGATCATCTGCAGCCCACCGAAGAGACGGCTCAGGAAACGGCCGCCACTGGTCTCGTTGGCGGAAATCGAACGCCCCTGCATCACCGCGGCGAGTTGCACGGGCGACAGGACGATGGTGAGCCCATCGTCGCCATCCGTATCGGATAGCGAAGCCATTTCACCCCCCTCGTATGGTCAACCAAGCCCCCAGGGACGCAACACGAGGCGGAAAGGGCCGCGAGCACGCTCGCGGCCCTCGCCTCAGGGGCGTCAGGCGGCCTGGGTCGTCGCCAGGTCGTAGGACGCGATGACAGGCGACTGTGCCTGGTGGCTCGCGTCGTAGGGCGTGTACTTCATCTCCACCTTGGTGAAGTTCAGCACGATGGTCTCCTCGGGCCGATCGCCGCTCGTGGCGAGCGTGTAGCCGGAGACGAGCACGTTGGTGAGCGTGAACTCGAGATAGGTGTCGCCCGGGCTGCCGCTCGTCACCAGATGGATCTTCGCGGTCTTGCCCGAATTGCCGCTGGCCGCCTCGGTCATCAGCTTCGGCGACGAGCTGTCGGACGTCTTGATCAGCGTGACCTCGCCGACTTCCGGCTCCGACCCTTCGCGGTTGGCCGACGAGCCGGCCAGCGTGTTCATCTGACGGTTAATGCCCCACTGGACGGACTTGATGTCGGTCCATTGCTTGTGGCTTTCGTGCGTGGCATCGCCCTGGATACCGTCGAGTTGCAGATAGATCGGCATACAGCATCTCCAAGCTTGTTGAGCCGCCGGCACCGGTCTGGCGCGCGGTCGGCGGTCGAGAGGTCGAACCACAGGAGGAGACGGGTGCCGCCGAACGATTGTGCGGACACGACCTTCCCGCCGTGTGGGCATCGAAGGTGCAGGCAGACTCGGGAACCAGCTGTTGCTGCTCGGGCGTGAGCACCGCGAAGCAGCGGTCGGATCCGGGGGCGTCAGGCGTCCGGATCCGACAAACGAACTAGACCGCTCCGTGCGCCGCCCCATGCGCCATCTGGGGCGCGTGCGCCGGGTCGCGCCAGTTGGCCGGGATATTGGCGGCGCGGACAGTGTCGGCCAGGACATGGAAGGCGCCATCGGCGCCGAGCCCGACCGTCACCCGCTCGATCTGCTGCCGATCGGCGAGGGCGGTCAGGAACTGGCGGGAGAGCGCCGGCATGAGCGAACCCGTCAGGATATGTTCGATCGCGCGGGCGCCCGTGTCGGTCTCGCTGCAGCGGGCCACGATCTGGTCGAGCACCGCGGACTCGACCTTGAGCGTGGCGCGATAAGTCTCGGCCACGCGCGCGCGGATCTTGTCGATCTGCAGTTCGACGATGCGGCGAAGCACCGACGGCGGGAGCGGCAGGTACGGCACGACGGAGACGCGACCCAGGAAAGCCGGCTTGAAGTGCTTCAGCAGCTCGGGCCGGATGAGCGGCGTGAGAGCGGCACCGTCCGGCATCGCCTCCGGATCGGCGGCGAGCTGGGCCAGCAGCTCCGTGCCGGCGTTCGAGGCCATCAGGATCGTCGTGTTGCGGAAATCGATGTCGCGGCCTTCGCCGTCGCGCAGCGTGCCCTTGTCGAACACCTGGTAGAACACGTCCTGGACGCCCGGGTGCGCCTTTTCCATCTCGTCGAGCAGCAGCACGCCATAGGGCCGGCGGCGCACCGCCTCGGTCAGGACGCCGCCCTCGCCGTAGCCGACATAGCCGGGTGGCGAGCCCACGAGCATCGAGACTTTGTGCTCCTCCTTGAACTCCGACATGTTGATGACGGTCAGGCTCTGCTCGCCGCCATAGAGAATGTCGGCGAGCGCCAGCGCCGTTTCGGTCTTGCCGACGCCGCTCGTGCCGACCAGCAGGAACACGGCCGGCGGCTTGCGCGGGTCCAGCAGCTTCGCCTTGGCCGTCCGGATCGCGTCGGCGATCGTGCGGATCGCATGGTCCTGGCCGACGATCCGTTCGGCCAGGCGCCGGTCGAGGTCGAGCGCCGCCTCGATATCGGACGTCACCATGCGGCCGACCGGAATGCCGGTCCAGCCGGCGACGATCTTCGCGACCGCCTGGCCGTCGACCGCGTCATGCAGCAGGGGTGCGTCGCCCTGAACCTGGCGAAGCTTCGCCTCGGTCGCCTTGATCTGCTCGATGTGGGCGATGTCCGGCGCCTCGTCGGCCGAGCGGCCGGCGTGCAGCTCCGCGAGCCGTTCCAGAAGCTGGCGCTCCTCGTTCCATTGCGCCGACAGGGCGTCGTGCCGGGCATCGAGCGCCGCCAGTCGCTCATTGAGCCCCTGAAGCGCCTCGTGATGATCGACGCCAGCGGCCGCTTCGCGTTCGAGTGTGGCGCGCTCGCGTCCGGCCAGTTCCTGCTCGCGCTCGACGTCTTCGAGCGCCGCCGGCTGCACGGTCCGGCTCATGGCGACCATGGAGGCTGCCGTGTCGAGCAGGCTGACGCTCTTGTCCGGCAGCTGGCGAGCCGGGATGTAGCGCTTCGACAGGCGCACCGCGTCCCGGACCGCCTCGTCGAGGATCCGGACCTTGTGGTGGCCCGCGAACGTGTCGGCGAGGCCGCGCATGATGTCGATCGCCATCGCCTCCGACGGCTCCTCGACGCGCACGACCTGGAAGCGCCGGGTCAGTGCCGCGTCGCGCTCGACATACTTCTTGTATTCGCCCCAGGTCGTCGCCGCGATGACCCTGAGCTCGCCGCGGGCGAGATCGGGCTTCAGCAGGTTCGCCGCATCGCCCTGGCCGGCCTGGCCGCCGGCGCCGATCAGCTGATGCGCCTCGTCGATGAACAGCACGACCGGCTGGGCGGAAGACTTCACCTCCTGGATCACCGCCTTGAGGCGGCGCTCGAACTCGCCCTTGACGCCGGCACCGGCCTGCATCAGGCCGAGGTCGAGCGTGCGGACCGCGACGGCTTGCAGCGCCGGCGGCACCTTGCCGGTCGCGATGCGCAGCGCGAAGCTCTCGACGATCGCCGTCTTGCCGACGCCCGCCTCGCCCAGCAGGATCGGATTGTTCTGCCGGCGCCGCGACAGGATGTCGACGATCTGGCGCACCTCGGCGTCGCGGCCGATGACCGGGTCGATCCGCCCAGCGCGCGCCTCCGCCGTGAGATCGATCGTATAGGCGTCGAGATGGGGCGTCGCCGTGAGCATCGCCGGCCCGGCGGACGACGCCGGACCGGTTTGCGGCGTCAGCTCCCGCTCGGCGGTCTCGGCGACGATGGCGGGGAATTCGGCCGCGAGACGCTCGGCGCGGATCGCGTTCAGCAGCGGCAGGACGTCGTTCACCGTGCGGCCGATCGTCGTCTCGCTGACGAGCGCCAGCACCAGGTGGCCCGAGCGGATCATCCGCGCGCTGAATTGCAGCGAGCCCGTCAGCCAGGCTTCGCGCAGCAGGGCCGACAGCCGCGGCGAAAAGCCGGGCGCCCGGCCGTTGCCGGTCTTGAAGCCGTCGAGCGACCGATCGAGCCCGCGCTGGATACCCGCCGGATCAAGCTCGAACTGCCGGAGGATCGCCGCGAAATCACTGTCGGGCCGGTCCAGCAAGCGGCTCAGCACATGCTCTATATCGATCTCGTAATGAGTCCGCGCGAGCGCCAGACCCGCAGCGGCTTCAAGCGCCTTGCGCGTCGTCTCGTTCAATCGTTCCACAAGCGATCTGAGATCGGCCGGCACGTTTCCCCCTTACACCTGTCGGCGCATCCCTGGATTGTGTACAACCATTGCTGCCGTGCAGCGTGAGGCTAACGCTCCGCGTGTAAGAGAGTTCGATCTCGTCACAAAAGTTTTTTGCTGGCCTTCCCTGCCCACATCAAGGCAAGCTTAGCTTATGGGGCAGAGGTGTGTGCCTCGGCCCCCGACGGCCTCGCAATCGTACATTGATCGTCAACAATGACCTTTCTGTACCATGGGCGCGCGGCCTGTTTTCAATCTTGACGTTCTTCTCGCTCCGATATCCTCCGAAACGCCGGTCGGCGCCGATCCGCGGCGCGACGGTGCGCCCGGAGCGCTCTATTTCGCCCTGAAGGACGCCCGGGCGACGGCCCGCGCCCAGGAGCGCCAGGCCGACGCGGATGAAGAGGCCGGCACCTCGTTCGTCCACTGGCAGACGGTCTACGAACTGTCCACGAAGTTGCTCAGCGAGCAGGCGAAGGACCTGGAGGTCGCGGCCTGGCTGATCGAGGCGAGCCTGCGTCTCCATGGCTTCGCCGGCCTGCGCGACGGCTTCGATCTCGCGCGCGGCCTGGTCGAGCGTTACTGGGACACGCTGTTCCCGGCACCCGACGAAGACGGCGTCGCAGCCCGTGTGGCGGCTCTGGGCGGCCTCAACGGCTCGGGCGCGGAAGGCACCCTGATCCAGGCCATCCGCAAGGTTCCCCTGACCGAGACGGTGGGATCCGGGCCGTTCGCCTTTTGGCATTATACGATCGCGAACCGCCCGCCGGTCACCGGCACGAACCGGCGCCCGCCGCCGGTGCGCGTGACGTTCGATCAGGTGCAGGACGCGGTTCGCCAGAGTTCCCCCGACTTTCTGCGGCAGGTCGGCGAGGACCTGGCGGCGGCGCGCGCAGCCTTCCGCGCCCTGACCGCCGATCTCAACGGGCGCTGCGGCCCCAACGCCCCATCCTCCTCCGCGATTTCCGGCGTGCTCGAGGAAGTGGCCGATGCCTTCGCCCACCTGACGAGCGAGATCGACCTCGTCCCTGCCCCTATCGCCGCGGAGGAGCCGGAACCGGCTGTCGAGGAAACCGTCAACGGCACGGCACCGGTTGTGGCCGGGGCCGGGCCCATCGGATCGCGCGAGGAGGCATTCCGCCAGTTGCTTGAGGTCGCGGACTATTTCCGCCGCACCGAGCCCCACTCGCCGCTGTCCTACACGCTCGAAGACCTCGTCCGCCGGGGACGCATGAGCCTGCCGGAATTGCTGGCTGAACTGCTGCCGGACCAGAACGCGCGGAGCGTGTTTCTGACCGCGGCCGGCATCCGGCCGAAGCTCGACGGCTGAAGAAAAACTTTACCGCCTTAAATCGGCGGTGTGCCGGAACTTTCTACCTTGCCGGGTCGTTCCTGGGCCGGCGGAGGAATAGTCGCGGTGGGGGCCCCGTGCGGTCGGCCCATGCCCTTGGCCTGCGATCCCCTGGGCCTGCGATCGAAGCACGAGGAACGTCATGGCGAGCATTCACGACAAGCTGGAACGCGTCCGCAAACCTCGCGTCCACATCAAGTACGAAGTCGAGACCGAAGGCGCGCTCGTCGAAAAGGAGCTGCCTTTCGTCGTCGGCGTGCTGGCCGACTTCTCCGGCAGCCCGAGCGAGCCCCTGAAGCCGCTCAAGGATCGGAAGTTCATCCAGATCGACCGCGACAATTTCGACGACGTCATCGCGCGGATGACGCCCGGACTGAAACTGCGCGTGGCCAATACCCTGCGCGATGACGGCAGCGAACTGCCCGTCGAGCTCAAGTTCTCGTCGATGGAGGATTTCGAGCCCGGCAGCGTCGTGCAGCAGGTCCCGGCACTCCGGAAGCTGCTCGATACCCGCAATCAGCTGAGAGATCTTCTGGCCAAGGCCGATCGGTCTGAGGACCTCGAAAACCTGCTCGAAGGGATTCTGCAGAACGACGAGCAGTTGAAGCGCCTGTCGCAAGACTTGAGCAGCCGCAAGGAGAGCGAATGATGTCCGCCGAACAACTGGCCGAATCGCGCGACATACTGACGGAAACCGCCGCTCCCTCGCTGCTCGATCAGGCGATCACTGCCACCAAGCAGACCGAGCCCGAGCGGGCGGAGGAACTGCTGCGGACGCTCACCGAGCAGGCGCTCGAAGGCACGGTCACCTACAGCCGCAACCTGACCGTCACGCTGACCGCGGCGATCAAGGCGCTCGACGACAAGCTGTCCGAGCAGCTGGCCGAGATCATGCACCATCAGGACTTCCTCAAGCTCGAGGGCACCTGGCGCGGGCTGCATCACCTGGTGATGAATACCGAGACCAGCGCCATGCTGAAGATCCGCGCGCTGAACATCTCGAAGCGCGAGCTCGGCAAGGATCTCGCCAAGGCGGTCGAATTCGACCAGAGCCAGCTGTTCAAGAAGATCTACGAGAACGAGTTCGGGACACCAGGCGGCGAGCCCTACGGCATGCTGATCGGCGACTACGAATTCACCAACCACCCGGAAGACATCGACGTGCTGCGCAGCGTGTCGAGCGTCGCCGCGGCGGCGTTCGCGCCGTTCATTTCGGCCGCGGCGCCGCAGCTGTTCGGCTTCCAGGACTATCGCGAGCTCGCCCGGCCGCGCGATCTCGAGAAGATCTTCGAGTCGACCGAATATACGAAGTGGCGCGGCTTCCGCGATACCGAGGACAGCCGCTTCGTGACGCTCACCATGCCGCGCGTGCTGGCCCGCCTGCCCTATGGTGCCGCCACCAAGCCGATCGAGCAGTTCGACTACGAGGAAGGTCCGGTCGAGACCGACGGCAAGGTCCGCGCCCTCGAGCACGAGCAATATTGCTGGATGAACGCCGCCTATGTCATGGGCACGCGCATGACCGATGCCTTCGCCAAATACGGTTGGTGCACGGCCATCCGGGGTGCCGAGGGCGGCGGCAAGGTCGAAAACCTGCCGACCCACATCTTCACGAGCGACGACGGCGACCCCGACCAGAAATGCCCGACCGAGATCGGCATCACCGACCGGCGCGACGCGGAGCTGGGCAAGTTGGGATTCCTGCCGCTCTGCCACTACAAGAACACCGACTATGCCGTGTTCTTCGGCGCGCAGACGACCCAGAAGCCGCTCAAGTACGACCGGCCCGAGGCGACGGGCAACGCCGCGATCTCGGCACGCCTGCCCTATATCATGGCGACCTCGCGCTTCGCCCATTACCTCAAGGTCATGGCGCGCGACAAGATCGGCTCCTTCCTGGAGGTGAGCGACTGCGAGGCCTGGCTCAACCGGTGGATCAACAACTACGTCAACGCGAACGAGGACGCCGGGCAAGAGATGAAGGCCTCCTATCCGCTGCGCGAGGCGCGCGTATCGGTCAAGGAGATCCCGGGCCGGCCCGGCGCCTATAACGCCATCGCATGGATGAGGCCGTGGCTGCAGATGGAAGAACTCACGACCTCCCTGCGCATGGTCGCGAGGATTCCCGGAAAGCTGTGAGCCTCATGGCGTTGCACCCTGAGGGTCACGCCGCCCGACCGCACGCTGTCCGACCGATCGAACTCGTCGCTCCCGCCGGCCACGCCGAAACGGCCGACCCGAGCGACGTTTCCCCGGGGCCGAAACGCCGGGGCGCGGTGGCGACGCGGGCGCTCATCGATCGTCTGATCGCGGCGATCGACCGGCAGCTCAATGACCAGGTCAATGCGATCCTGCACGACCAACGCTTTCAGCGGCTGGAGGCGTCGTGGCGCGGCCTCAAATATCTGGTCGACATCGCAGCGCCGATGCAGCGCCTCAAGATCAAGCTGCTCGACGTGTCGTGGCGCGAGCTTTGCCGCGATGTCGAGCGGGCGATCGAGTTCGATCAGAGCCAGCTGTTCGAGAAGGTCTACAGCGACGAGTTCGGTTCGCCCGGTGGCGAACCGTTCGGCCTGCTGATCGGCGACTATTACGTCGCTCATAAGCCGACGGCCGAGCAGCCGCAGGACGATGTCGGCGCGCTGAAGGCGATCGCCGGCGTCGCGGCCGCGGCTTTCTGCCCGTTCATCACCAGCTGCGCGCCGGCGCTGCTCGGCCTCGAACGGTTCGACGACCTGGGCAAGGGGATCGATCTCGCCACCGCGTTCGACGGCCCGGAATTCCTGCGCTGGCGCAGCCTGCGCGAGCAGGAGGATACGCGGTTCGTCGGCCTCGCCGTGCCGCGCATCCTGATCCGCAAGCCCTATCGGGACGACCCGTCGCGCATCGACGGCTTCCGCTTCCGCGAACAGGTCTCGGGCGCCCATGCGGATGCCTATCTCTGGGGCAACGCCGCCTTCGCGTTCGGCGCCGTCGCCATGCGGGCGTTCGACCGCTTCGGCTGGTTCGCCGATCTGCGCGGCATGCCCGAGGAGTTCGACGGCGGCGGCGTCATGCCCGATCCGATCGTCGACGGCTTCGCGACCGATCGGCCGGGCGTCGCGGACAAGCCGCCGGTCGACGTCCTCTTGTCGGACCTGCAGGAACGGCAGCTGAGCGAGCTCGGCTTCGTGCCCTTGTCCAAGGCGAGCTACGTCTCGACCTGCGTCTTCTACAGCAACCAGTCGCTGCATTGGCCGCGCGTCTATGACCGTGCCGCCGCATCGGCCAACGCCCGGCTGTCGGCGATGGTGCAATACGTGCTCTGCGCGTCGCGCTTTGCCCATTACATCAAGGTGATCGGCCGCGACAAGGTCGGCGCCTTCACGACCGCCGGTGATTTCGAGGACTATCTGCGGCGCTGGCTCCAAGCCTATTGCGTCGCGAACGACGATGCGCCGCAGACGGTCAAGGCGCGCTATCCGCTGCGCGAGGCGGAGGTCCAGGTGCGCGACATCGCCGGCCGCCCGGGCACGTTCGGCTGCGTCGTCCATCTGAAGCCGCATTTCCAGCTCGACGAAGTGGCGACCGCCTTTCGCCTGGTGACCGAGCTTACCGCACCCACCAATTCGTGAAGTCCCCATTCCTGAACCCAAGGCCCGCGGGGAAACGAGCCAGGGGAAACGAGAGAGCGTCATGACCGGCACATCCATTTCCGAGCGGTTGGCCGACGGCGACCTGACCACCGCCGTCGCAGAGGCGACCGAGGCCGTCAAGGCGGCGCCCGCCGACACGGCCGCCCGCGGCCTCCTGGCGGAGCTCCTGTGCCTCGCCGGCCAGCTCGAGCGGGCGGATACGCATTTCGGCCTGATCGGGACGCAGGATCCCGGTGCCGCCATGGGGGTCTCTCTGTTGCGCAAGCTGGTCCGAGCCGAGGCCGCGCGCAGCGACTGGCACCAGGCCGGCCGGCTGCCCGAGGTCCTGGGCGAAACCCGCGTCGACCTGCGCCCTTATGTCGAGGCCGGCCTGGCATTGCGTCTCGGCGAAGCCGCGCGGGCGGGCGAACTGCTCGCTCAAGCCGAGACGGCGCGCGTGCCGCGGGCCGGCCGATGCAACGATCGGCCGTTCGAGGATTTTCGCGACCTCGACGACCGGTACGGCGGCTTCATCGAGGTGCTGACGGGAGCCGGCGACTACCGCTGGGTGGCACTGGACGCCGTCCGCCGCATCCGCTTCGCAGCACCACGCCGGCCCCGCGACCTCTTGTGGCGCGAGGCGGAGCTCGAGCTCACCGACGATCTCACCGGCACGGTCTATCTGCCGGCGATCTACATGGGCGCGCCCGACGATGACGATCCGCTCAGGCTCGGGCGGACGAGCACCTGGGTCGAAGCCGCACCCGGCTTGGTGTGCGGCAAGGGCCAGCGCTGCTTTCTCGCGGGCGAGGAGAGCGTCGGCGCCCTCGACCTCGAAACGATCGAATTCGGCTGACCGCCATGACCCGCACCACCGCCGCGGTCATGCCGTCCGTGCTCGACCGGCTGCTCGACGAAGTCCCCACGGGAAACAAGACCGCCAAACCGTCCCGCGGCGTGCTCGTCGCGTCGATCCGGCAGACGTTGCAGCGCGACCTCGAATGGCTGCTCAATACCCGCCGGCGGCCGCTGGGTGCGGCCGGCAAGGAACTGGCCGAGCTCAAGACCGCGCTCCCCGCCTACGGCATCCCCGACTTCACGACCCGGGACCTGAGCTCCGAGACGCAACGCAAGGCGTTCGCCCGCGCCCTCGAGCAGGCCATCCGCCATTTCGAACCGCGGCTCGCGTCGGTGTCGGTCTCGATCGCCGACCGGGGCGGGCTCGAGCGGCGCTTGCGCTTCCGCATCGATGCCTTGATCCGCGTCGAGCCGGCGCCGGAACCGGTCGCCTTCGTCTCGCAGCTCGATCCCGCGACGCAGAACTTCACCATCCGGGCGGCTGATCATGAGTGACGCGTTCCTGCGCTACTACAACCAGGAACTTGGCCACATCCGCCGGCAGAGCGCCGAATTCGCCGCGGCCAACCCGAAGGTCGCGGGCCATCTGCGCTTGAGCCAGACCGCCGTCGACGATCCCCATGTCGCGCGCCTCATCGAAGCCTTCGCGTATCTGACCGCGCGCGTGCGCCTCAAGCTCGACGACGATTTTCCCGAACTGACCGACGCGCTCCTCAGCGTCCTCTACCCGCACCACCTGGCGCCGGTGCCATCGACCGCGATCCTGCAGTTCCGCCCCCGGCCCGAGCTCGACAAGCCCTATCTGGTGCCGGCTCTGACCGAGGTCGAGAGCGAGCCGGTCGATGGCGAGCCCTGCCGCTTCCGCACCACCATGCCGGTCGAGCTCTGGCCAGTCCAGGTGGTGAGCGCCAGCCTCGCCGGCCGCCCTTTCCCTGCCCCTGAGAACCCGGCCGGCGCCGAGGCGAAATCGATCCTGCGCCTGACGCTCGCCTGCACCGATCCCGAAGTCACCTTCACCGACCTCGGCGTCGATCGCCTGCGCTTCTTCCTCAATCTGCAGCCGCAGGTCGCTTTCCGGCTCTACGAGCTCCTGTTCAACCATGTCCTGTCGGTGGCGCTGGCCGACGGCCCCGAGGATAAGAGCCCAGTGCGGCTCGGGCGCGAGCGCATCGGCGCGGTCGGCTTCGAGCCGGACGAGGGCGTGCTGCCCTACTCGCCCCGCTCGTTCCTGGGCTACCGGCTCTTGACCGAGCTCTTCGCCTTCCCCGAGAAGTTCCTGTTCTTCGACCTCTCGGGCTTGAGCGCCAAATCGCTGCGCCAGGCCGGCAACAAGCTTGAGGTCTTCTTCTATCTCGACTGCCCACCGCCCGATGGCGCGCGCCTCATCAACGGCGCGGCTTTCGCGCTCGGCTGCACGCCAATCGTCAACCTGTTCAAGCAGGCGGCCGAGCCGATCCTGCTCGACCACAGCCAGACGGAGTATCACGTGCTGGCCGACGCCCGCCGGCCGCAGGCGCGCGAGATCTATTCGATCGACCGGGTGAGCGCCACCTCGCCGGCCGGCGAACGCGCGGAGTTCCTGCCGCTCTATGGCACCCATCACGGCGGCGGCGCACCCGGCCGCCACTACTGGTTCGCCACGCGGCGAGGACGCGGCGGCCAGGAACGCTCGAGCGAAATGTATCTCTCGCTCGTCGATCTGGCACTCGATCCCTCGGTGCCGGCCGACTGGACGGTCTCGGTCGAGACGACCTGCTCCAACCGCGACCTGCCGGCGCGCCTGCCCTATGGCGGCAGCCACCCGCGCTTCATTCTTGCCGCGGGCACCGCGCCGATCTTCGACCTGGCCTGCCTCACGCCGCCCAACCGCGTGCTACGCCCGCAGAGCGGCGACGGCGCGCGCTGGCGGCTGATTTCGCAGCTGAGCCTCAACCACCTCTCGCTGCTCGACGGTCCGGAGCCTGCGAGCGCGCTCAAGGAAATGCTGGCGCTCTACGATGTACGGGAAGCGCCGGAGACGCGGGCGATCATAGACAGCGTGCACGCCATCGACCATCGGCGCGGCACCGCGCGCGCACCCATCGCCGACATGCCCGCCATCTGTCGCGGCATCGATATCGACCTGACGCTCGACCGCGAACGGGCCGGCACGCTCGGCACGTTCCTGCCGGCCGCGGTGCTGGAGCGCTTCTTCGCGCTCTATTGCGGTATCAATTCCTTCAGCCGCGTCACACTCCGCGCCAAGGGCCACGCCGAGCCCGTCTGCCGCTTCCCGGCCCGCGCCGGCGCCCGGCTCACGCTATGAGGCTCACGCTATGACCACGGTCGCCCTGCAGCCCGGAGGACAACCAGAGGGGCAACCCGTGGCATCGCCCCCGGGGCTGCTCGCCCAGCTGCAGACGGCGCCAGAGCAGTTCGAGCTGTTCCGTGCAGTCCAGATCCTGGAGCAGTTCCTCGCCCGGATGGCACCGAATGACGCCGGCGACGATCCGGGTGCCACCGCGGATATGCCGGCCGGGCCCGCCATCCGCTTCTCGAGCCATCAGTCGTTGAGCTTTCCGCCGACGGAAGTGCGCGGGCTTGAAAGCCGCCGCCCCCACGATCGAACGAGCGACGTACGGCTGATCGTCAACCTCATGGGCCTGACCGGGTCGCTGGGCGCCCTGCCGCAGGTCTATAGCGAGCTGGCACTCCGGGCGCTTCACGCGCGCAATCCAGCCTTCACTCAGTTCCTCGACCTGTTCAACGATCGGCTGATCCGGCTGCTTCACGAGGCCTGGCGCCGATACCGGCTGCCGGCGCTCACCGAAACGCACGGACGCGCCGGCACCGACCCGGCCCGCGCCATCCTCTATGCCATCGCCGGCTTGGGCCAGCCGAGCCTGCGCAACCGCCTCAGGCTCGAGGACGAGCCGCTCGCCTATTACGCCGGCTTGTTCGGCCAGATGCCGAAATCGGCGATCTCGCTGGAACAGCTCATCGCCGACTTCACCGGCCTGCCGGTGCGCATCGAGCAGTTCCAGGCCCGCCGGGTCGCGATACCGCTCACGGAACAGACCGCCGTGCCGGCGACGGACGCGGGCGGCAGCTTCAACCAGCTGGGCGTCGACGCAATCGTCGGCGAAGCGATGCTCGACGTGCAGGGCTGTTTCCGCGTGGTGCTGGGCGCGCTGACATATCCGAATTTCCTGGCATATCTGCCGGGCCGGCCGGCGGTCCTGCGGCTCAACGACCTGGTCAGAACCTATGTCGGGCCGGATTTCTCCTACGAGATCCAGCTGGTGCTCCGGCGGGACCAGATCCCGCCGTGCATCCTGCCCGAGGAGGCCACATCCGAGGGGGCCATGACCGGCGGGCCGCGGCTCGGGTGGAACAGCTGGGTTACGTCCCTGCCGCCGCTCGTCGACGCCGGCGACGCCGTGTTCGACGCGGACGGCATGGTGCGCGTGGTCGCGAGCGCGTTCGAGTAGGGGCGCGGGAGGCTTTGTCGGTCTCTCAAGCCGCGGGCGCCGTATCGAACAGCTTGGCAGCCATATCGACCAGACGGTCGTGCCAAGCGATTCGCGCCCGCCAACGTTCGGGAATGGCCTCGACGCCGTAGAGCGCCCCGGCCAGTTGCCCCGCGGCGGCTGCGACGCTGTCGGCATCGTCGGCCAAGTTGGCCGCCGTCAGCACCGCATCCTCGAAATTATCGGTCGTCCAGACCGACCATAGGGCGGCCTCGAGCGTATCGATGACATAGCCGGACGAGCGGATCCGGTCGCGCGTCTTTTGCTTATACTCGCCGGCGTTGATGATCATGACCCGAGGCTGAACCGGCAGAACCTTCGGCGCCAGCACCTCCTCCTTCGAGGCCCCGTTCAGCGCATGCCACAGCAGGATGCCGAAGAACTGGCAAGCCGAGAGCACCTCGGCGGCATTGTGGGTCGTTCGGCTCTGGGCCTGGGACAGCGTCCACACGCGTTCCAGCGACCGACGGTAATAAATCGCGAGCGGCGCTAGGCGCACGAGTGAGCCGTTGCCAGCGCTGCTCGGGTCGGCACTGCCCGATTGCGGACGGCCCGACTGCAGATAAGCTTCAAGCGCGTCGCGCGTTGTGATGCCGATATCGAAGCAGCGCCCGTTCACACTGTTCTCGCCGTTCCGGTACCAGCGCGCGAGCCGGGCGGCAAAATCGGCCGGCACAAAGCTGCGCTCGGCAAGCAGACTGTCGGCGAGGCACAGGGCGGTGCTCGTATCGTCGGTCCATTCACCCGGCTGCAAATGGAACGGGCCGCCGCCGACCATATCGGTCACTCGAGCCTCGTCGCGACGGCGGAATTCGAGCGTCGTCCCGACGGCGTCGCCAACAGCCAACCCCAGCAACGCGCCAACCGCCCGGCCCTTGCGCGTCGCTTCCGCCACGCCCTCATAGGCAGACGGCAGGAGCCAAACGGGAATGGCTGGGTCCACCCCTTCACGGACCTCTCGCGCGGCCGGCAGCGCCGGATCCTGCATCCGTCGGGCAACGGCGTACGAGGTCGGCGGCAGGAACATATCGTAGCGCCGCGCGTAGGCTGCGACGGTTTCGGTGGGATCCCTGAGATCGATCAATGCGGAGTTTCCGTCATTTTGAGGAGCGTTGTGCCATCCGGCATCGTTGCCCGATCCGTGACCAAGAACGGCGTATTGGGCTTGAACAGCACTTCCGCTTCCTTGGGATATTCGGACAAGAACGATATGTCGCGACCGCTTTCGCCGGCCATCTCCATTCTAGTCGTACCGCTAAACGGCGAGGTCGTGGAACTGCTGGCAAAGGCTGGATCAGCGACCGTTTCGCCCACTTGATAGTTATCAAGAACGCTCGGAGGCAAATCCGTCCCTCGGAAGCTCGTGCCGGAAAACGGCGGCAGCTTGTCGAGCCCGCTCTCTATGTGTGTTTGGAAGGCGCTTAACTCAGGGGTCATCGGCTGCAGTCCTCGGAGGGCCGGGTTGATCGCCGAATACCCCTCGTTTGTGGTGTAGCCATAAATCGCGCCGACCTCGTCGTCCGACAGGTGGCTCACGTCAACGCCGTTCCGAGCCGCATTCGCGCGCCCCGCCGCGGTCCATTCAGCCGCTGCATCTTCGCCCACAGCCTGTGAGAGCGGCATGGTGGGCTTGGAAGGCGGCAGAGATTCTCCGGAACTTTCAGCTGGAACGGAGTCTTCGACCGGCGCCCTGGCCCCGCCCGCCCGGTCCTCGAGCGCGCGGGCGACGGCCTTGGCGCCGCTTTGGAGCGCGCGGCTGAAGCCTTGCGCTTCGATCTCGGCCAGCGCCGGGCCGATGGCGCGGGCGAGGCCGCCGATGGCCGGGACGAGCGGCAGGATGATCGCGGCCCAGCGCACCCAGCCCGGCACCTCGCTCGCGATCTCGCCGACCGTCGTGGTGCCGCCGCCGATGAACACGTTCTGCGACGCCTCGACCACGGCGCCGCCGCAATGGATCTTGTCGTGCAGCCGGGACGCCGGCAGGCCGTTGATGAAGACCGAGTCCGAGCCCTG
Source organism: Aliidongia dinghuensis (assembly GCF_014643535.1). Classification (NCBI taxonomy): domain Bacteria; kingdom Pseudomonadati; phylum Pseudomonadota; class Alphaproteobacteria; order Rhodospirillales; family Dongiaceae; genus Aliidongia; species Aliidongia dinghuensis. Next base: position 371,977 of record NZ_BMJQ01000006.1, read on the forward strand.
GGCGAGCGTGCTGCCGTCGCAGCTCACCTTGTCGTTCACCCGGGCCGCCGCCTTGCCGTTGATGATGACGGTGGGCGAGCCTTGCGTGATCTTGCCGCTGGGCGAGCCGAAGCTCTCGCCGCCCAGTTTCTCGCCAATCTCCTCGGCCTTGCTGGTGAGCCAGCCGCCGACGACCAGGTTGACGGCGAGTTCGCCCACCGTCACCGCGGCACCGGCGACGAGCGGCGTCGCAAGCCCGGCGGTCGCGACCTCGGCGGCGACCGCCGTTGCCACGGCGCCCACGACCAGCGCCACGCCGATCGCGGCCGCGACGCCGACGAGTGCCCCCGCGATGAAGCCGCCCAGCGCATGGGTATGGGCGACCGGGTCGTCGAAGCGGGCGGCGCCGATTTCGGCCATGGGCGTTCCGGCGCTCAGCCCTGGGCGGTTTCGGCCGCCGGGACCGCCGCGGCGATCGGGCGGAACCCGGCGATGATCTGCAGCAGCCGTCGCCGGAGCGGGTCCGGCATGGGCGCCGGATGGGTGGCGGTGAAGATCACGAGGCGCTGCCCGCCGGCCGAAACACAGCAGATAACCTGGTCCATCGGCCCCTCGGGCGCGCGCCACCGGGCGCAGATCGCCTCTGAGCGCTGGTCCGGATAGAGGATGGGCACGGTCGCGGTCACCTGGAATTCCTTGAGCTCCGCCGCCAGGCGACGCATCTGGTCGTGGACGTAGCCCGCCACGGTCCAGCCGAGCGGCAGCTTTTCCCGGGTGACGACGAGGCTGGTCGCGGCATGGCCGTGGCCCGGCACGCGCAGCACGTTGATCGTGTGATCTTCCCAGTCGCCGGGGACGTCGACCGGCAGGGTTCCTTCATTCAGCCAATAGAGCGGATGTTCCGTGTCGCTCATCGCGGATCCAACGACTGCCAAGGGGAACAGGGCGGGAGGATGGGGGCGAATGCCCGCGGTGAGGAACAACCCGCTCAGACAGAAGGTTCCAGCCGTCGACAATTTAAACGCGTAAGCTCAGCCGGCTGATGATCCGGCATCGGATCGAGGTGCTGGAGGGCCTCGCCGGGCATTTAGCCGGGCGCTTCGCTCCCGACGAATTCGCGAGGCCTGTCGAAAGAAAGAAAATGGTAAAGTTGATTGAGTTGCAGGACGCGGACTTCGACTGGCTTCTCAGCGAAAACGCCCCGACGCGAGGCGGGCTTATACCGACCGCTGGCGGCGTTGACCAACCATTCGTCCTTAACTTGGTTCGCCGGATGACCAGACGGCTCGCAGAGGCTGGATGCCGCGGCGCGTGGATGGTGGTCGCAGACACCGAAGTTGTCGGATTGTGTAGCTACAAGGCTCCCCCGTCGGAAGGCCAAGCCGAGATCGGGTACGGGATCGCTGCGAGCCGGAGGAATCTCGGATACGCAACCTTTGCAGTCCAAGCGATTATCGAAGCGGCCCGGAAAGAGGGCGCATTAGAGGCTCTGGTCGCTGAGACAGCCGCTGCGAATCCTTCGTCCGAACGCGTGCTTGAAAAGAATGGATTTTGCCGAGTAGGCCAACGCGATGGCCCGGACGACGGCCCAACGAACATGTGGAGGCTGGTGTTGTAGCTTTGCCGCGCAGGTCGGCCTCACACTTTTGCGATCCCGGCAGTCCGTCACCCGAGCGTCTGGCTCACGAGGCCGTAGGTCACGAGCGGGGCAGGCCCACTTGGCACGAAGTCGGCCAGGCGCTTGCCGAGCGACATCGTCAGCACCGTGTCGTAGACGGGCAGGCCGCTTTGGGAAAGCAGCGTGGCGAAGTCGCCCGTGCTGAAATGCGTGTCCAGGCGTAGGAACATGCCGTCGTGCGCCGCGATATGCGGTCTCACGACGGCGATCGCGTCGTCGTCGTTGGCCGCCACGACGGGGCCGATGACATGGCCGCGACCGAACGGCCGGCAGAGCGCGAAGGCGGCAAGCACGCCGTCTCGGAACAGGCCGTAGCCGGTCGATTGCTCGAACAGCCGCTCGGCGAGGATGTCCCGTTGCACGCCGAATGCCGCCGCGTCGCTGGCGATCACGGCCGGCAGGTCTTTGCGCTCTAGCGGCACCACCTGCCCGTTCACGGCGGTATCGAGCCCGTCGCCGGTGAGCCGTACCGTGCCCTGGCACTGGAACACGGTCTTTTCCGGCTGGAAATTCAGGGACCGATAGAGCCGCCGGGCGGCGCGCGTCGCGTTCAGCCGCAAATCGCGCCCGGCCAGTTCAGTCAAGGCATGCTGCATCAGCCATTGGGCGGTGCCGTTGGTCTGCAGGCGCGGCAGAGTGATCACCATGCCGATGGTCGCGAAGTCCGCGCCATGGGTAAACCACATGGCCGACCCGATCACCCGTCCGATCTCGTCGAGTGCCACGATGCCTTTGCCGAGCTCCAGCACAAATCGCCAGTCCTCGGCCCGGTGCGGCCAGCCGACGGAGATGGACAAGGCGTGCAGCCGTTCCAGTTCCACATCCCGGATGTCGTCGACCCGCGTCGCAAAGGCGTCGACGTTCAGGCTGTCGGACGGCCGCACTTGGTACCTCCCCACGCGGTATTCTGACCAGAGGGCCGGGCCCATGCCGGTGCCGAGCCCCGTCCCATTAGCACAAAGGATAGGCCGCCGCCCCGGCACAATTCGCTGGAATGGCGCAAAGCGGCGCAACAATAAACCGAATCAGTTTCGCATTCGGCATCTAATGGCGCGGCAATGCCTTGAATTTTCAAGGGGTGATGAATGCCGTTCGTCCTGTGCCGAACCGCTTCAGCTCTTGTTCGCATCGCCGTGAGGGTGCTGATGACCGTCATCGAGATTCTGGACCGGCTGATCGGTTTCCCCTCCGTCGTCGGCACGCCGAACGATGCGATCGTCGGTTGGATCAAGGATTATCTCGAGGGCTACGGCGCGCGGGTTTCCGTCCTCACCGGGCCGGAGGGCGACCGGGCCAATCTCTTCGCCACGATCGGCCCGGCCACGGTGCCGGGCTATGTGCTGTCCGGCCATATGGACGTAGTGCCGGCCAAGGAGCCCGAATGGAGCTCTGATCCCTTCACACTGCGGCTGGCAGGCGACCGGCTCTATGGGCGCGGCACCACGGACATGAAGGGCTTCATCGCAGCGGCATTGGCCGCGGTGCCGAAGCTCGCGGGCATGCGGATCGGCCGGCCGATCCATCTGGCGTTCTCCTATGATGAAGAGGCCGGCTGCCAGGGCGCGCCACACCTGATCGCCCGCCTGCCCGGGCTCTGCGCCAAGCCCTTGGGCGCGATCATCGGCGAGCCGAGCAGCCTGCGCGCAGTGCGCGCCCACAAGGGCAAGACCGCGGCCCGGGTGACGATCCGCGGCTCAGCCGGCCATTCGTCGCGCCCCGATCTCGGCCGCAATGCCATTCACGCGATGGCGGAAGTCCTGAATGCGGCCGTCGCGGAAGCGGAGCGGCTGACGCACGGCCCGTTCGATCCCACGTTCGAGCCGGCCTATTCCTCCCTCCAGGTCGGCACCATTGCCGGCGGGCAGGCGATCAACATCATCCCGGATCATTGCGCGCTCGAGGTCGAGGCGCGCGCCATCGCGGGCGTCGATCCAGCCGGCCTCCTGAGACCCGTGAAGGCGACGGTCGATGCGCTCCACTCCAGGGGCGTCGACGCGGAATGGACGCACATGAGCGCCTACCCCGCCCTGTCGCTCGCGTCGGACGCGTCGCTGGCGGGCGTGATGGCGGAACTGACCGGCCAGGCGCCGCTCGCCGCCGTCAGCTATGGCTCGGAGGCCGGGCTCTACCAGGCGGCCGGCATCGAGGCGATCATCTGCGGCCCCGGCGACATCGGCCGCGCGCACAAGCCCGACGAATTCATCCTGACGAGCGAGCTCGCCGCCTGCCAGCGGATGATCGAGGCGCTGGGCCACCGGTGTGCCGCATGACCTTCCTTTTCAATTCGGATGCCACGCGCGGCGCCGTCTTCGCCGAGGCCTTTGCCGAGGCGCTGCCGGATGTGCCCTTCGCGATGGACGCCGCCGCGGTCGATCCGGATGCCGTGCGCTACCTGATCACCTGGACGGTCCCGGCGGACCTTGCCCGCTACCGCAATCTCGAAGTGCTGTTTTCGATCGGCGCCGGTGTCGACCAGCTGCGCCTCGATCTTGTGCCGGCCCATGTCAAGGTCGTGCGCATGGTCGAGGACGGCATCGTGCGCATGATGCAGGAATATGCGGCGTGCGCGGTCCTCATGCTCCACCGCAACATGCCGGCCTATTTCGCCCAGCAGCGCGCTCGGCAGTGGCGGCCTCTGCCGCAGATCCAAGCGGCGGAGCGCCGCATCGGCATCCTCGGCCTCGGCATGCTTGCCCAAGCGGTGCTGGAGCGCTTGAAGCCGTTCGGCTTCGGGCTCGCCGCCTGGAGCCGAAGCCCGCGGGCGATCGACGGCGTCGCCTGCCACCATGGTGCTGCCGGCCTCACGGCGATGTTGGCCGAGGCCGACATCCTCATCTGCTTGCTGCCGCTGACGGATGAGACGCGCGGCTTCCTCAATGCCGAGCTCTTCGCGCGGCTGCCGGCCGGAAGCGCGCTCGTTCACGTCGGCCGCGGGCCACAGCTCGACCATGACGCGCTGATCGCCGCCCTCGACAGCGGCCGGCTCTCGGGCGCCGTCGTCGACGTGACGGACCCCGAGCCGCTGCCGGAGGACCATGCCTTCTGGCAACACCCGAAGATCATCCTGACCCCGCATGTCGCCAGCATCACCCAGGCGGCGACCGCCGCCCGCGCCGTGGTCGAGAACGTCAAGCGCTACCGCGCCGGCCTCGACCCGATCGGACTCGTCGATCGCCGGCGCGGCTATTGACCGAACGCTGCCGAAAGGACGTCCCATGAGCCTGAGCTTCGATCCCGATACGTTGCCGCTGCCGATCGGCCACTTCATCGACGGCCGGCTGATCGCGGCCGACGGCACGATCGACATGCGCCGCCCGTCCGACGGCAAGGCCTATGCCGGCTGCCCGCTGGCTGGCGACGAGATCGTGGACCAGGCGGTCGAGAGCGCCAAGGCGGCCTTGAAGACGAGCAATTGGGCCGGCGTCCGCCCGCGCGAACGAACCAAGGTGCTGCAGGCCTGGGCGGACCTGATCGAGGCCGAGGCCGAAACGCTCGCCAAGATCGAGGCGCTGTCGTCGACCCGGCCCGTGGGCTTGCTCGTCGCGGGCGATATCGCCGTCACCGCCGAGCAGATCCGCTTCTTCGCCGAATTCGCCGACAAGGAGACGAGCGACCTCGTGCCGACGGACGACAAGAGCTTCGGCATGATCATGACCGAGCCTTATGGCGTCGTCGGTGCGATCGCGCCCTGGAACGTGCCCGTTGCGACCGCCGCCTGGAAGCTCGGGCCGGCACTCGCCGCCGGCAATGCCGTGGTCCTGAAGCCGTCCGAGATGACGCCGTTCTCGACCGTCTACCTGGCCGAGCTCGCGGTCCGGGCGGGCGTGCCGGCCGGCCTTATCAACATCGTGCTGGGCGACGGCCCGACAACCGGCGCAGCCATCGCCGGCCATCCAGACGTGGCCAAGGTAAGCTTCACCGGCTCGACCGGCGCCGGCGCCGCGATCATGGCCAATATCGCCCGCACCGGCATCAAGCCCATGACCCTGGAGCTTGGCGGCAAGAGCCCGCAGATCGTGTTCGCCGATGCGGATCTCGAACGGGCGGCGAGTGCCATCGCCACCAGCATCCTTGCCAATGCCGGCCAGGCCTGCGTCGCCGGCAGCCGGCTCCTCGTCGAGGAGAGCGTCGCGGAAGCCGTGACGCAAGCGGTGGCGGCGCGCATGAAGAACGTCCGCCCCGGCCCGACCTGGGACGAGACCTCGCAATATTCGCCGATCATCTCGGAGCGGCAGCTCAGCCGGATCGACGGCATCGTCCAGGCGGCACTCGCCGCCGGCGGCGACTGCCTGACCGGCGGCGGGCCGATCGACCGGGAGGGCTATTTCTACCAGCCGACGCTGATTGCCAATGTCGATCCGTCGTCCCCGGCGGTCACGGAGGAGATTTTCGGGCCCGTGCTGACGGTCCAGACCTTCCGCGACGAGGAGGAGGCGCTGGCGCTCGCCGATCACCCGACCTACGGGCTTGCCGCCGGCCTCTACACCAGCGACCTCTCGCGCACCATCCGCCTGAGCCGGCAGATCCAGGCCGGAACCATCTGGATCAACCGCTACAGCCGGTCGCGCGACCATATCCTGCCGACCGGTGGCTACAAGCGGTCCGGCATCGGCAAGGATCTCGGGCGTGAAGCCTATCTCGCCAACCGCAAGAGCAAGAGCGTGCTCATCGGCCTGTGAGGGCTGATCAAGAGGACATCCAATGCGAAATCTGAAAGACGCTGGCCTCTTTCGCCAGCGGGGTCTCATCGGCGGCGAATGGACCGCGGCCGCATCCGGCAGGACGGTCGCGGTGATCGACCCAGCGACGCAGGATGTCGTCGGCACCGTCCCGGACATGGGCGGCGACGAAACCCGTGCGGCGATCGAAGCGGCCGGCGCCGCCTATCAGGGCTGGAAGCGGAAGACCCACGCCGAGCGCGCGGCACTGCTCGAGGCCTGGCACGACCTGATGATCGCGCATGCCGACGACCTCGGCCTGATCCTGACCACGGAACAGGGCAAGCCGCTCGCGGAAGCCAAGGCCGAGATCCGCTATGGCGCCGCCTTCGTCAAATGGTTCGCCGAGGAGGCGCGCCGCATCAACGGCCTGACGATCCCCTCGCCCACGCCGGATCGCCGCATCGTCGTCCTGAAACAGCCGGTCGGCGTGTGCGGCATCATCACGCCCTGGAACTTCCCGAATGCGATGATCGCCCGCAAGGTGGCCCCGGCGCTCGCCGCCGGCTGCACCGTGGTGATCAAGCCGTCGGAATTTACACCCTATTCGGCGCTGGCCTTGGGCGTGCTGGCAGAGCGCGCGGGCATCCCCGCCGGCGTCATCAATATCGTGACCGGCATGCCGACGGAGATCGGCAACGAGATCATGGTGAACGAGACCGTGCGGAAGATCTCGTTCACCGGCTCGACGCGCGTCGGCTCGCTCTTGATGCGCGGTGCCGCGGGCAGCGTGAAGCGCCTCAGTCTGGAGCTCGGCGGCAACGCGCCCTTCATCGTGTTCGACGACGCCGATCTTGACCTCGCCGTGGAAGGTGCCATCGCCTCGAAATTCCGGAACGGCGGCCAGACCTGCGTTTGCGCCAACCGCATTCTGGTCCAGTCGGGTGTCTATGACGCCTTTGCCAGAAAGCTCAGCACGCATGTGAACGCGATGAAGGTTGGCCCAGGCACCGAAGCCGGCGTTGCGATCGGGCCGATGATCAACAGGGCCGCCGTCGACAAGATCAGCCGGCATGTGGCGGACGCGCTGGCCAAAGGGGCGAAGATCGCGACGACCGCACACGCTCTCCCCCCGGGCGAACAATATGTGGCGCCTGTCGCGCTGACCGGCGCTACGACCGAGATGCTGCTCGCGAATGAGGAAACCTTCGGGCCCGTTGCCCCGCTTTTCCGCTTCGAAACCGAGGAGGAGGCGCTCGCGATCGCCAACGGCACGCCGTTCGGGCTCGCGGCCTATTTCTACACCGAGAGCCTGCGGCGCGCCTGGCGGGTCGGCGAGGCGCTTGAATTCGGCATGGTCGGCCTCAACACCGGCTCGATCTCGACCGAGGTCGCCCCGTTCGGCGGCATCAAGCAGTCCGGCCTCGGCCGCGAGGGGGCCCAGGCCGGCATCGAGGAATATCTGGAAACGAAGAGCTTCCACATGGGCGGCCTCGTCTGACCGAGACGACCGCCTTAACGATTTGGCCTATTGGAAGCGATCGAGCGTCTTGTAATAGAGCCCGACCAGCGGCAGGAACCAGGGCTTGCCGAAATGGCCGGGGATGGCCGGCCAGTCGACGCCCTTCATCGGATTGCGGTCTTCCCGGCCCAGGATGGCGTCGGCCAGGATCATGCCGAGATGGGTCGATATCTGCGCGCCATGGCCCGAATAGCCCATGGCGTACCAGACCCCGTCGTGATAGCCCGCGCGCGGATAGCGGTCCTGGGTCATGTCGAGCAGGCCGCCCCAACAATAGTCGATCTCGACACTGGCGAGCTGCGGGAACATCTCAGCCAGCGTGGCCTTGAGGATGGCGCCGCCCTTCGCGTCCGACTGATGGTCCGACACCGCCGAGAAGCGGGCGCGGCCGCCGAAGATCAGCCGGTCGTCCGGCGAGAGCCGGAAATAGTTGCCGACGTTCATCGACGTGACGCAGGTCCGGTTCCCCGGCATGGTGGCGGCGATTTCCGTGGCGCTCAAAGGCCGCGTCGCAATGATGAAGCTGCCGACCGTGACGATGCGCCGTCTGAAATAGCCGAAATTCGCCGTCGTGTAGGCGCCGGTCGCGACGAGGACATTATCCGCGCTGAGGCTGCCCCGCGCCGTCGTCAGCTGGTGCCGGCCGCCGGCGTGCTTCTGGGCGGTGACGGCGGCCCGCTCGAAAATCGTGGCGCCATGGCGACGGGCCGCCTCCGCCAGGCCGACGGCGTAGCGGCCCATGTGCATCATGCCGCTCTTCTTGTAGAGCATCGCGCCGTGGAACGGCGAACCGACCTCGGATGCGAGATCCGCAGCCGACAGCAACGCCGTGTCGGGATCGACTTCGGCATGGATCTCATCGAAGTTGCGGGCGATCGCATCGAAGTGCTTGGGCTTCGACGCCAGCTTGAGCTTGCCGGCACGCCGGAAATTGCAGTCGATGCCTTCCTCGGCGACCAGCGCCTCGATGGTATCGACGCTGGCGTCGAACGCCTTGTAGAGCGCAATCGCACGCTCCTTGCCCAGCTCCGCTTTGGCCGCCGGATAGCTGTGGGCGAGGCCATTGTTGAGGTGACCACCGTTGCGGCCCGAGGCGCCCCAGCCGACACGTTCCGCCTCCAGCACGACCACCTTGGCACCCGCCTTGGCCAGCTGGCGTGCCGCGGCGAGGCCGGTAAAGCCGCCGCCGATGACGGCGACGTCATAATGTCCCTCGACGGGGCCCGGCGCCGCCCCGGTGAAGGCCGGCGCGGTGTCGTGCCAGTAGGACAGGAACTTCATCGGCCCAGAGCCCTCGCTATAAGCCGTCTTCAGAGGCCGACGACGCCAGGCAGGCCGGAAATGTCGGCAATCTCGACATAGCCGTAATAAGGATTGGCCGGCTCGTGCCCGCGATTGACCCAGACCTTATTCTTGATGCGGAGGTCATGCGCCGACATCAGGTCATAGCGGAAGGACGAGGAGCAATGCAGCACGTCCTCCGGACCGCAGCCCAGCATGTCGAACATGTATTCGAATGCCTTCAAGCGCGGCTTATAGGCCTGAGCCCGTTCTGCCGTGTAGACGGCATGGAAGGGGGCGCCCAGCTTTTCGACATTCGACATGATCTGCGAATTCGACGCGTTCGACAGGATGACCAGCGGAAATTCCTTGGCGACCTTGGCGAGGCCGGCCGGCACGTCCGGATGCGGTCCCCAGGTCGGCACCCGCTCGTAGCACAGCTTCCCGTCCTCGGGCCGGAAGGCGACACCGTTCAGCTTGCAGGTGCGCTCGAGCGCATTGTGGATGACCTGGCCGTAAGGCTTCCAGTCGCCCAGGATCTCGTCCCGCCGATAGGCGGTGAAATCCTCGATGAACTTCTGCATTTGCGCGTCGTCGAGCCGGCTTGCGTAAAGCTCGCGCGCGACGTCCGCGATCTGGAAATTGGTGAGCGTGCCGTAGCAGTCGAAGGTGATGTATTTGGGGCGGATTGCGGCCATCTGCATTCGTCCTCAGCAAGGAAGCCAACCACGTTTCTGCTGGTGTCATCCTACGGCTGAGAAGTGCGGCGGGATTGACCGAATCCTTATGCCCGGAACGCAGATTGTGTCGTTTCCTGCCGCCCGTTCGGCACAGTGTTCGGTCTCCCCCGCGCGATGGACGGAGGCGGCTCAGTCCGTTTGTGCCAGCGTCGCCTCGATCGCGTTCGCGAGCCGCCGGATGCCTTCGGCGAGCCGCTCCGGCGCGTTCAGGGTGAAATTGATGCGGATCGAGCGCCGGTCCTCGCCATGGGGATCGAACACGCTGCTGGGCGTGATGCAGACGCCATGCTTGAGGGCCTGCCTCAGCAGGCGGTCGGTATCAAGTGCCGGATCCTTCGCCGTCGCCCAGAAGAACATGCCGCCGACCGGCACCTGCCAGTCGAGATGGGCGGCCAGATGGCTGGCCATGGCGTCGCCCAGCGCGTCGCGCCGGCTGCGATAGAGCGACAGGATATCCGGGAGGATGCGGTCGGTGAGACCGCTTTCGAAGGCCTTGAGGGCGATCTGCTGGCATAGGCCGCTGGTGCACATGTCGGCGCCCTGTTTGGCTGCCGTCAGCGCTGCGATCATCTCCGGCGCCGCAATGATCCAGCCGATGCGGAAGCCCGGCGCCAGCTCCTTCGACAAGGTGCCGAGATAGACCACCGGCCCGGCGTAGGTGCCGGTCTGCCCGACACCGGACAGGGTCAACATCCGGGGCAGCGGCGCGCCGTCGTAATAGAGCGCGCCATAGGGATCGTCCTCAACCAGCCAGGTGCCCGTGGTCTCGGCGGCGGCGACCATGGCGCGCCGGCTGTCCAGCCCCACGAGACGCCCCGTGGGGTTGGAGAAGTTCGGGACGGTATAGGCGAACTGCGCCCCGGCGAAGGCGGTGGCCGGGGCAAAGTCCGGATCCTCGAGCCGCATCGTCCGATAGCGCGGCGCGTGCGGGCGCCAGGCGTCGAGCGCGCCCAAGTAGGCCGGCGTCTGGGCTGCAATCAGGCTGCCCTCCTCCAGCAGGACCTTGCCGATCAGGTCGAGCGCCTGCATGCCGCCCGTCGTGATCAATATATTCGCGCGGGTGAGCGTCAGCTCCGGGGTACTGAACCGTGCCGCGAGCGCGTCGCGGAGCGCCGGAAGCCCCTCGATTGGACCGTAGCCAAGCGTCTCGGTCGGATGGTCGCTGACGGCCGAGGCCGCAAAGGCGGAAAGCTCGGCCACCGGCCAGACCGCCGGGTCGGGCAAGCCGCCTGCCATGTTGATCAGGTCGGGCCGCTGCCCGGCAGACAGGAAGATTTGCGTGACGTCGTTGGTCTGAGCAAGCCAGCGGGCGAAGGCAGGGCGTTGCATGGCGTCAGACCAAGGGGTCGGGGGTGGCGGTGTTGTCGCGGCCTTCCTGCAGGATGATCCGGCCGGTCGATGCGGCGTGCCTGAAGGCCGCGGCGCTCTGGTAGTCAGCGTCGTGATACCAGGCCATGACGGCGGCACGATCCGGGAATTCAAGAAGGACCAGCCGCTCGGTAAAGGCCGGGCCTTCGATCGTCGAGACCTCATCGCCGCGCGTGAGGAAGCGGCCGCCGTATCGCGCCAGCGTGGCCGGCGTCAGTGCCGTGTATTTCCGGTAGGTCTCCGGATCATGGATGGTCATGGTGACAATGAGATAGGCAGCCATGGCGCTCTCCTCGTTTCCGATAGAGAATAGCTGCTTCAGTCTTGGCGTGTCCCTGCAAAGATTTGCGCATGGACACAGTATGGCGCTATTTTCGTCTAATAGAATTCGATCTTTTAGGGATTCTCTCCAACATGCAGCTGGACCCCATCGATCGCCGGATCCTAGGACGAATCGACATTCAGCGCATCCAGATCATCGCGCTGGCGAGATGCAGGGCGGCGAGGAAATAGATAGCTCTGCGGTCATATCTGGTGGCGATGCGCCTGAAGTGCTTGAGCTTGTTGAAGAA